>NZ_CP060245.1:198189-343189 GCF_014252455.1 Blattabacterium cuenoti | reverse complement strand
AGCCATTAAAGTTAAATTTCTTCTTCCTGTTCCGATATTCCATTCAGATTCTCCATATTCTTTGGCTAAATATTGAGTAGCTTTTTGAGATTCTAATTGTATATTTCTAAATATATTATGAGTTAATATTTCAGATTTCATAGAAATAAAAGGAATCAATCTAGATTGTAAATAAGAATGCCATCCTAAAGCTCCTAATCCAAGTGCTCTACTTTTTTCTGCAAAACGAACAGCATCCTCTATCCCTCTAATATTTTTACCTTTATTAATAAATTCTTGTAAAACAGCATCAAGAAATAAAATAGCATAAAAAACAGTTTTTGTATTTTCCCATTCTAAATATTTAGAAAGATTTAATGAAGAAAGACAACATACAAGAGTATGACTTTCATCTGTCGGTAACATGATTTCTGAACATAAATTACTATGATGTATTTTTAATCCATGTTTTTTCCAATTTTCTGGAATATTTTTATTAGCATTATCTTTAAAAAAAAGATAAGGTTCTCCAGTTTTTACACGTTCTTTTAACGTATTTATCCATAAATCTCTTTCCTTTCCATTTTGTTTAAAAACTTTATCCATAAAAGAATTAGTTAATATCACTCCTTGATGAATATTATGACATTGTCTATTAATATCCCCTTTAGGTTCTCTTATTTTTAAAAATTCTGTATATTCTTTATGTTCTATATTTAAATAAATAGCTACAGCTCCTCTTCTTGTTTTCCCTTGTTTACTAGCAATAATCGAACTATCATAGGATTTAATAAAGGGAATAATTCCATCAGAAGTTCCTAATGTTCCATTTTTAATAGGACTTCCTATAGGTCTAATTAAGCTAAAATCATAAGAAGTCCCTCCTCCATTTTTACTTAAAATAGCCATTTCTAAATTTTTTTTATATATTTCATACATACTATCTCCAATACGTCCTGAAAAACAACTAATAGGCAATCCTTTTTCTGTTCCCAAATTTACCATAACTGGTGTAGAAGGGATAAGCCATCCTTTCCATAAAATATTAAAAAATTTTTTCTCTATTTTTGGTTTTTTAAGAATTTTTGCAGCATTTTTAGCTAATCTTTTATACGCCTCAAAAGGAGTTTCTCCATTTAATAAATATCCACCTTTAATTGTTGTTAAATAAAGTTCATTATTCCCCCATACAGGTAAATCTTTTCCTATTTTCCATCCTTTTTTTTCTGCAATAGGGTGTGTTTTCATTTTTTTTTATTAAATATTTCCTTATTTTTTTTCTTTTTCTATTTTTTCTTTTAATTTCACTAAACCTGCAATATCTCCAAAAGTAGATCTTTCAAATTTTCTAGATCGTTGATCTTTTCTTTTATTTTTATCATGTTGATCACGATATACAGATGTATGAGAAACTATAATTTTTTTATTTTCTTTATTAAATTCAATAACTTTAAAATTAATTTTTTCTCCTTTTTTAATAATTTTTCCATCTTTTTTTTCTAAAAAACGTAATGGAGCAAAAGCTTCTATTTCTTTATTTATTAATATAGTAGCTCCTTTCTCCAAAAAATTAACAATAATTCCATCATGAATACTCCCTGTATAATAAATTTTTTCATATTTATTCCAAGGATTCTCCATAAGTTGTTTATGTCCTAAATTTAATCTTCTTGTTTGAGTATCTAAAGAAATAATAACTACTTTTAATTCATCATTAATTTTACAAAATTCAGAAGGATGTTTTATTTTTTTAGTCCATGATAAATCATTGGTATAAATAATACCATATATGTTTTTTTCTAATTTTAATAAGATTCCAAAATTAGTAAATTTTCGGACATATCCTGTATGTTGAGATCCAACAGGATATTTATGTTTAATATTTATCCAAGGATCTGGAGTAAGTTGTTTTATACTTAAAGACATTTTTCTTTCTTGACGATCTATAGTTAATATAATCGCTTCTATTTCTTCTCCTATTTGTACAAAATCTTGTGTAGAAGATAAATCTGTAGACCATGACATTTCACTAATATGTAATAAAGCTTCTACTCCTGGAATAATTTCTATAAATGCACCATAATCTGCTATAACACTAACTTTCCCTTTTATAATACTTCCTATTTTTAAATTTTTATCTAAAGAATTCCAAGGATGTGGGTGCATTTGTTTTAATCCTAATTGAACCCTATTTTTATCTTTATCTACACCTAAAACTACAAATTTTAATTCTTGTTCTAATTGAACAACTTCTGTTGGATGATTAATATGAGGCCAACTCATATCTGTTATATGTAATAGAGCATCTACCCCTCCTAAATCAACAAAAGCCCCATAAGGGAGAATGTTTTTTATTTTTCCTTCTAAAACTTGACCTTTATCTAACTTAGAAATCATTTCTTTTTTTTGTTCCTCAATATCTCTTTCTATTAAAACCTTATGAGAAACCACTACATTTTTGGTTTTTTGATTAATTTTAACAACTTTTACTTCCATAGTTTTTCCCACATAAGTATCATAATCTCTAACAGGTTTTACATTTATATGTGATCCTGGTAAAAAACATTCAATATCAAAAATTTCTATAATTAAACCTCCTTTAGTTCTAGCGACTACATAACCTAAAATTACTTCTCCTTTTTCATAAGATTTATTAATCCGTTGCCAATTTCTTAATATTTTTGCTTTTTGATAGGAAATAATACATTGTCCTTTATAATCCATTTTTACCAACATAACTTCTATAGGACTGCCTATATCAAAAGAAACATTATCTTTATCTTTACTAAATTCACTGATAGAAATTACTCCTTCTGCTTTAAATCCAATATCTACAATAATATGTTTTTCTGTAACATGTGTAACAATACCTTTATAGATTTCTAATTCTTGTACTTTAGGTAAAGTTTTTTCGTATATTTCTTCAAATTTTTTTCTTTCTTTTTGTTTCTCATTATTGAAATGAGTTTCATATTTCGTCCAATCGAAACTTTGAATTTTTTCTTTAATAAGAATATTTTTATTATTGGTCATTTTATTTTTAATTACTTCTGTTTGATTAGATTTTTATTTTCTGAACTTTTTAAAAAATTTTAAGTTGAAAAAATATTTTATTTTTGGATCTTTAAAGAGATAATACAAAACTAATAAACTTTTTATTAATGATTAATGAATTCAATTCAAATTTTATTATTTTTAGTATGTCCTTTTTTTTAAAAAAAAATAAACGATAATATGTATCTTATTATTGATACCGAAACTACAGGATTACCAAAATCATATAAACTTCCTATTGATAATACGGATAATTGGCCAAGAATGGTACAATTAGCATGGCAATGTCATGATTATATGGGAAATTTAATTGAATTTAAAAATTTTATTATTAAACCGGATAATTATGAAATTCCTTTTAATGCTTTTAAAATTCATGGAATTAATAATGAAAAAGCACAAAAAGAGGGATATAATTTAAATTTTGTTCTTAATGAATTTAAAAAAATATTTAAAAAATCTCAATGTATCATTGGACATAATTTAAATTTTGATAAAAAAATTATTGAATGTGAATTTTTTAGAATTAAAAAAAATATTTTTTTTAAAAAAAAATCTTTAATAGATACTAAAAATGTATCTATTAACTATTGTCAATTACCTGGAATTAAAACAAAATTTAAATGGCCTACATTAAATGAATTATATTATAAATTATTTGGAATAGAATTTACTAAAAAATGGCATAATGCAAAAAATGATGTAAAAGCCACAGCTCGTTGTTTTTTAGAACTTTTACGGATAGGAATTATATCAGACAAAGATATAGGAATCTCTAATAATTTTATCACTTTTTTTAGAAAAAAATATTCTTCTACTATATCTGATCGTATAGTTTTTCTTCAAAAAAAAAAAGAATATATCGATGATATAGAAAAAAAAAAAATAGAAAATGATAATAATGATAATGATGAAAAATTTCAAAAAAAAAGATATTCTCATCTTCATAATCATACTACTTTTTCCATATTATCTTCTACTATAGGAATTCAATCAATGATTGATAAAGCTATAAATTTTAATATGCCAGCTGTAGGTATTACAGATTATGGAAATATGATGGGAGCTTTCTATTTTTTAAATGCTATTCATTCTGCTAATCAGAAATTTTATCCAAAAAATATTAAAGGAGTTATTGGTTGTGAAGTCTTTTTATCAGAAAATTATTTACAAAAAAAATTTACTAAAGAACAACCGGATAAACGTTATCCTCAAGTTTTTTTATCTAAAAACAAAATTGGATATCATAATTTATCTAAACTTTGTTCTTATGGATATATAGAAGGTTTTTATGATGGAATTCCTAGAGTAGGAAAAAATTTAATTGAAAAATATAAAGAAAATTTAATAGCTCTTACCGGAGATATTAATGCAGAAATTCCTCATACAATTCTTCATAAAGGAAAAATGAAAGCAGAAAAAGTTTTTTTATGGTGGAAAGAACTTTTTCAAGAAGATTTTTATATAGAATTATTACGTCATGGGTTAGAAGAAGAAAATTATGTAAATCGTATTCTTATTCAATTTTCTGAAAAATATAATGTTAAATATATTGTACAAAATAATACTTTTTATTTAGATAAAAAAGAAGCTGATGCACATGATATTTTGCTTTGTGTAAAAAATATTGAAAAAAAATCAACGCCTATAGGGATAGGGAAAGGATATAGATTTGGATTTCCAAATAATGAATTTTACTTTAAAAGTACAGAAGAAATGAAAAAAATTTTTTCAGATCTTCCAGAATCTTTTGATTTTTTAGATGAATTAATTAATAAAATAGAAACTTATCATCTTTCAAATAAAATTTTACTTCCAAAATTTATAATTTCAAAACATTTCAATGAAAATGATTATTTAAAAAAAATTACTTATGAAGGAGCTAAAAAACGTTATCCATATATAAATAAAGAAATAAAAGAAAGAATTAATTTCGAATTAAAAACAATTGAAAAAATTGGATATCCTGGTTATTTTCTAATTATTCATAGTTTGATTAAAAAAGCTAGAAAAATGAATATTTTAGTAGGACCTGGAAGAGGATCTGTAGCTGGATCTTTAGTTGCTTATTGTATAGAAATTACAGATATAGATCCTATTAAATACCATCTACTTTTTGAAAGATTTTTAAATCCAGATAGAATATCTTTACCAGATATTGATATTGATTTTGATGATAAAGGACGTGAAAAAATTATTGAATGGGTTGTTCAACAATATGGAAAAAATAGAGTAGCACAAATTATTACTTATGCTACTATGGGGGCAAAATTAGCTATTCGAGATACGGCTCGTGTTTTAAATTTTTCTTTAAAAGAAACAGATCGTATAGCAAAAATGATTCCTAATTTTATAACATGGAAATTATTATTATCTCAAAATTATCTTATAGAAAAAATGAGTCATAAGGAAAGATATAATATGAAAATTTTAAGAAAAATAGCAGAAAAAAAAGATAGTGTTATTAGTAAAATTATCCATAAAGCAAAAATTTTAGAAGGGTCTATAAGAAGTACAGGAATACATGCTTGTGGAATTATTATAAGTCCATCTGATATTAAAGAATATGTCCCAGTATCTCTTACAAAAGAATCTAATTTATTGATAACCCAATTTGATAATAATGTAGTAGAATCTACTGGATTATTAAAAATGGATTTTTTAGGATTAAAAACTCTTACGATTATTAAAGAAACCTCTAATATTGTCAAAAAACGTTTCAATATAAAAGTATCATTTCCTTTAGATGATAAAAAAACTTATTCTCTTTTTAAAAAAGGAGAAACTGTTGCGGTTTTTCAATATGAATCTTTAGGTATGAGAAAATATTTACGTCAATTAAAACCGGATAAATTTGATGATTTGATAGCTATGACAGCTTTATATAGACCAGGGCCTTTACAATATATTCCTAATTTTATATCTAGAAAACATGGAAAAGAATCTATTACCTATGATTTACCAGAAATGGAGGAATTTTTAAAAGAAACTTATGGAATAACTATTTATCAAGAACAAGTAATGTTAATAGCTCAAAAAATAGCGAATTTTAGTAAAGGAGAAGCGGATTATCTTAGAAAAGCGATGGGTAAAAAACAAAAAGATGTTTTAAATAAAATGAAACATAAATTTATTCATCAAGCTATGAAAAAAGGGTATTCAAAAAATATTTTGGAAAAAATATGGAAAGATTGGGAATTTTTTTCCTGTTATGCTTTTAATAAATCTCATGCTACATGTTATGCTTATATAGCTTTTCAAACAGCTTATTTAAAAATTCATTTTCCAGATGAATATATGGCCACTGTATTAAGTAATCATATGGATAATATGAAAAAACTTACTTTATTTTTAAAAGAATGTAAAAGAATGGGAATTTTTATTTTAAGACCAGATATTAATAAAAGTGATGATTTTTTTAAAGTGATAAAATATAATCATATTCGTTTTGGGTTAAGAGGAATTAAAGGAGTTGGAAAAAATTCGGTAAAAATAATTCTGAATGAAAGAGAAAAAAATGGATTTTTCACTTCTATTTTTGATATAGTTAAACGTATTGATTTACGTATAGTTAATAAAAAAACTTTAGAAAGTTTAATTTTATCAGGAGCATTGGATAGATTCCATATAGAGAGAGAACAATATTTTTTTCTTGAAAAAGAAAATAAATTCAGTACTCTAGAAAAAATTATTCAATTTGGATCACAATATCAAAAAAGTTACCAACAGAAAAAATCCTTAATAATAGAAAAACCAAAAATAGAAAAAACTATTCCATGGAGTATAATATATAAATTATACAAAGAAAAAGAAGTATTAGGGGTTTATATTTCTTCACATCCTTTAGATGATTATTTCTATGAAATAAAATATTTAACAAATTATTCTTTAGATAAATTGAATGAAAATGAAAATAAACTTATAGGTAAAAAAATACATATATGTGGAATTTTATCTAAAATAGAAAAAAAAACATATATAAAAAGTGGAAAAAAATATGGAATTTTTATATTAGAAGATTATAATTCTTTTAAAGAATTTCGTATTGATGGACAACAATATTTAAAATATGAACCTCTGTTATTTCCTAATAGTTTATTATATTTATCTATTTATATTATTCCATCTTCTACTACTAAGAAAGAACAATATAAAATACATATTTTTCATATAGAAAATTTACAAAACATACTAGAAAAATTTACTCAAAAATTGATAATAAAAATTAATATAAAATATTTAAATAGTATGGTATTTCATAAAATAGAAAGACTATTGGATCAAAATAAAGGAAATAAAAAACTGAATATTATTATATATGATCAGGAAAATAAAATATCCTTAGATTTTGAATCTAAAAAATATGGAATTCATCTTAAATCCAGTTTTTTAAAAAAAATAGAAAAGATAAAAGGTTTTAGTTTTAGTTTAAATGAATCTTTAAAATAATTTTCAATAAACTAAATAAACTATATATATTTATTTTAAAGACTTTATTAAATTTGTATACTGATTTATTTCTATTTTATGAAATATTATTACTACTATAAATATAATATCTATTTATTAGTTAGTTTATTTATTTGGTTCTTTTTTATGATATGAAAATAATAGTGAGAATATCTCATGATGAGGATACAAAATATGCATCATTAATTTGTAAAAAAATACAGGAATCAGCAAAAATTAGAGGGACTGGTATTTCTAAAAAAAATCCAGAATATATTAAATTAAAAATGATTCATGGAAATTCAGTCATTGCTTTTTATGATGGAAAAATAGCCGGATTTAGTTACCTAGACATTTTTCAAGATAAAGAATTTGTTGTCAATTCTGGGTTAATTGTGTTTCCTGAATTTAGAAAAAAAGGACTAGCAAAAATTATTAAAATTGAATTATTTAAATTATCCAAAAAAAAATTTCCAAATTCTAAAATTTTTAGTATTACAACAAGTCAACCCGTAATTAAAATAAATACAGAGTTAGGTTTTAAGCCTGTTGCTTTTAGTGAATTAACTCAATCAGAAGAATTTTGGAAAGGATGTAAAAGTTGTGCTAATTTTGATATTTTAATTAGAAATAAAAAAAAAATGTGTCTTTGCACGGGTCTTTTATATAATCCATATGATGAAGATGAAAATAAAAATAAATATAATAATGTATTAACTCATGGAGATAAAATTGTTTTAGCTTATAGCGGAGGTTTGGATACTTCTTATTGTTTAAAATATCTTCTTCAAAAAGGATACGAAGTCCATACGGTAATTATTAATACTGGAGGCTTTAAAAAAAAAGAATTGAAAAATATTAAACAAAGAGCTTTAAATATTGGAGCTAATACCCATAAAACTATTGATTCTTTAGAAGAATATTATCAAAATTGTATAAAATATTTAATTTTTGGAAATATTTTGAAAAATAATACTTATCCATTATCTGTAAGTTCAGAAAGAATTTTCCAAGCAATTAAAATTGCACAATATGCGACTATTATAAAAGCTAAAGCTATAGCTCATGGGAGTACAGGAGCTGGAAATGATCAAATTAGATTTGATATAGCTTTTCAAATTATATGCCCAGAAAAAATTACTATTTCGCCTATAAGAGATTTAAAAATTTCTAGAAAAGAAGAAATTGAATACTTACAAAATAGTGGAATATCTATTAATAATGCTAAATATTCTATTAATAAAGGGCTTTGGGGGACTAGTATTGGTGGAACAGAGACGCTTATTTCTTCTCATAAATTTCCAGATGAAGCTTATCCAACAAAATTAATAAAAAAAAAAAGTGAAAATTTAGAATTAGAATTTAAAAAAGGAGAATTATTTAGTGTAAATGGAGAAAAAGGAAAAGCTATCCAAAATATTATAAAAATTGAAAAAATAGCTTCTAAATTTGCTATAGGAAGGGGTATTCATATAGGAGACACTATTTTAGGTATTAAAGGAAGAGTAGCTTTTGAAGCTTCAGCAGCAATTATAATTATTAAAGCACATCATTTATTAGAAAAACATATTCTTACAAAATGGCAATTATATTGGAAAGAAAAATTATCCAATTGGTATGGAATGTTACTTCATGAAGCTCAATATTTAGATCCTGTTATGCGGAACATAGAAATTTTTTTAAGTAGTACACAAGAACGATTAACTGGAACCGTACAGATCATTTTATATCCATATAGATTTCATTTAGTTGGAATTAAATCTGATTTTGATTTGATGGAATCCAATATGGCTAAATATGGAGAAATGAATTATGCTTGGACAGCAGAAGATGTGAAAGGTTTTACAAAAATATTGAGCAATCAAATGAAAATTTACCATAATTTAAATAAAAAAAAATCATGATTGAAATCGGTATTATAGGAGGAACTGGATATACTGCTGGAGAATTAATTAGATTAATCATTCATCATCCAAAAGTACGAATTAATAGTGTACTTAGCAGAAGTAAAGCAGGAGAATATATTCATTCGATTCATACAGATTTAATAGGGGAAATAGAGGATATGAAGTTCACTGATTCATTCATAAGTAATAAAATTGATATAGTATTTCTTTGTTCCGGACATGGAAAATCTATAAAAGAATTAAAATACTTACACAATAAAGTAAAAGTAATTGATCTTAGTCAAGATTTTAGAAATATGAATAAATCTGTATTTCAAGGTAGAAAATTTATATATGGACTACCAGAATTACAAAAAGATATCATAAAACAATCAAATAATATTGCAAATCCAGGATGTTTTGCTACGGCTATTCTTTTAGCATTATTACCTTTAGCAAAAGGTAATTTATTAAAAAATAATATACATATTAGTTCTATAACTGGATCCACAGGATCTGGAAAACAAATTAGTGATACAAATCAATTTAGTTGGAGAAATAATAATATTTCTACTTATAAAATATTTAAACATCAGCATTTACAAGAAATTACACAAACTATTCATAAATTACAAAAAAATTTTTCTTCTGAAATATATTTTATCCCTTATAGAGGAAATTTTTCTAGAGGAATTATAGCAACAGTATATACGGATTCTAATTATTCTTTAGAAAAAAATCAGGATATTTATAAAATATTTTATAAAAACCACCCTTTTGTAAAAATTTCCGATATCAATATTGATATGAAACAAGTAATTAATACTAATAAGTGTATTTTACATCTTATGAAAGAAAAAAATAAAATCATTATTATCAGTATTATAGATAATCTTATAAAAGGCGCTTCCGGTCAAGCTATACAAAATATGAATCTTCTCTTCAATTTAGAAGAAACTTGTGGTTTAAAATTAAAATCTATCCGTTTCTAAAAAATGGAATTATTTGACGTTTATCCGATTCTAAATATCGAATTAAAAAAAAGTAAAGGAGTATATATTTATGATAAAAAAGGAAATAGATATTTAGATTTTTATGGAGGACATGCAGTTATTTCAATTGGTCATTCTCATCCATATTATATTCAATCATTAATCCAACAAATTCATAAAATATCTTATTATTCAAATAGTGTATTTATTGATCAACAAAAAAAATTAGCGAATTTATTGGGAATAATTTCAGGATATGATAATTATTCATTATTTATTTGTAATTCTGGAACGGAATCTAATGAAAATGCATTAAAAATAGCTTCTTTTCATACAGGGAAAAAAAAAGTTATTTTTTTTAGGGGTGGGTTTCATGGTAGAACTAGCGGAAGTTGTTCTATAACAGATAATTATAAAATAGTATCTCCTTTTAATGCTCAACATAAAACTATCCTGATGGATTATAAAGATTTTACTTCTTTAGAAAAAAAATTAAAAAATGGAGATATTTGTGCTGTTATCACGGAAGGGATACAAGGGGTATCTGGAATTATAGATCCTGGGTACAATTTTTTTTGTACAGTTTGGGACCTTTGTAAAAAATATGATACTATTTTGATTATTGATGAAATTCAAAGTGGATATGGAAGAACTGGATCTTTTTTTTCTCATCATTTATATCCGATACAACCAGATTTAATTACTATTGCTAAAGGAATGGGCAATGGATTTCCCATAGGAGGAGTTTTGATACATCCTAAATTTCATCCATATCATGGGATGTTAGGCACTACATTTGGAGGTAATCATTTAGCTTGTACAGCTGGTATTTCCGTATTAGAAATTATTAAAAAAGAAAATTTAATTGAAAATGCAAAAACAATGGGAAATATACTGTTGCAAAAATTACAAAAAATTCCTCAAATAAAAAAAATAAGAGGAAGAGGTCTGATGTTAGGGTTAGAATTTAATTTTACTATTAAAAATTTAAAAAATATTTTAGTTTATAAAGAAAAAGTATTTGTTGGAACTTCTAATAATCCTTATGTATTACGATTACTACCTCCACTAAGCATAAACATTTATCATATAAAATTATTTATTAAAAAACTAAAAAAAGCTTTATTCTATATAGAAAAAAATGAAAAATAAAAGAATAGCTATGCTGATACTGGAAGATGGAACAAGGTATAAAGCATCTCATTTTGGAGCAAAAACATCCTCCTCTGGAGAGGTTGTCTTTAATACATCTATGACTGGGTATACGGAAAGTCTAACAGATCCCTCTTATAAAGGTCAAATTTTGACTTTTACTTATCCAATCATAGGAAATTATGGAGTTCCATATCCATATTTTAATGAAAAAATTCATAAATTTTATGAATCCGATAAAGTTCAAGTATCCGGACTAATTATTTCGTATTATTCAAAACGTCCGTATCATTGGAATATGTATAAAAACCTATCGGATTGGTTAGAAGAACATGGAGTCCCTGGATTATATGATATAGATACCAGATTTATTGCAAAAAAACTTAGAAAAAAAGGAGGGTCTATGTTAGGAAAAATTGTCATAGAAAAAGAAGATCTTCCTTTTTATGATCCTAATAAAGATAATCTTTCTCAAAAAGTTTCTACTGATAAAAAAATTATATATGGAAATGGAAAATATCAAGTATTACTTGTAGATTTTGGATTAAAAAATAATATTTTACGTTGTTTATTGCGTAGAAATTGTACAATTATAAGAGTTCCATGGGATTATGATTTTACAAAAGACCAATATGACGGATTAGTTCTTTCTAATGGGCCTGGAAATCCTAAAATTTATGAAAAACCCATATTATATCTTCGTAAGGCTCTTAAAAAAGAGACTCCTATCTTTGGAATATGTTTAGGAAATCAACTTTTAGGTCTTGCTGCGGGAGGAGATACTTATAAATTGGAATATGCACATAGAGGACATAATCAACCAGTTTTATTATTAGAAAAAGGACAAAATTTTATTACATCACAAAATCATGGATATGTTTTGAACCCTATTAAGATTGATAGGGAATGGAAAATTTTTTTTAAAAATTTAAATGATAATACTTGTGAAGGAATCATCCATAAATGGAAACCTTTTTTTTCAGTACAATTTCATCCAGAGTCCTCTAGTGGACCTAGAGATACCGAATTTTTATTTGATATTTTTATCAATTCTATTATAAGAAAAAATCATTAAAGAATATTATAATATGAAAATAGATAAAGTACTGATTTTGGGATCCGGAGCTTTAAAAATAGGAGAAGCTGGTGAATTTGATTATTCTGGGACTCAAGCTTTAAAAGCACTGAAAGAGGAGGGTATTTATACAATATTAATTAATCCGAATATTGCTACTGTTCAAACTTCGAAAGAAATTGCTGATAAAGTATATTTTCTTCCTCTGACTTTTTTTTTTATAAAAGGGGTTATTGAAAAGGAAAGGCCTAAAGGGATTTTACTTTCTTTTGGTGGGCAAACGGCATTAAATTGTGGCGTGGAACTATTTCAAAAAGGAATCATAGAAAAATATAAAATGAAAGTTTTAGGTACGTCTATGGAATCTATTATTCAAAGTGAAGATAGAAATCTTTTTAGAAATAGGTTAAATCGTATGAATATAAAAACGACAAAAAGTTTTGTAGTAAATTCTATCGATCATGCCATCTCCTATTCTTTTCAAATAGGTTTTCCTATTCTTATTAGATCTGCTTATACTCTTGGAGGATTAGGAAGTGGCTTGGTTTATAATATTAAGGATTTAAAAAAAATAGTCAGTAAGGCTTTTTCTTACTCTTCTCAAGTTGTTATAGAAGAATTTTTAGATGGATGGAAAGAGATTGAATATGAAATAGTTAGAGATAATTACAATAATTGTATTTCCGTATGTAATATGGAAAATTTTGATCCTATAGGAATTCATACAGGGGAAAGTATTGTAGTAGCACCTTCGCAAACTTTAAATCATTCAGAATATTTTTTTTTAAGAAAATTATCTCTAGATATCGCGAGAGATTTTGAAATAGTTGGAGAATGTAATGTACAATTTGCATTAGATCCTAAATCGGAAGATTATCGTGTAATTGAAATTAACGCTCGTCTTTCTCGTTCTAGCGCTCTTGCTTCTAAAGCTACTGGATACCCATTAGCTTTTGTTGCTGCAAAATTAGCTATAGGATATGGATTACCAGAATTGAAAAATTCTGTAAATAAGACTACTTCTTCTTTTTTTGAACCCGCATTAGATTATGTAGTATGCAAAATTCCAAGATGGGATTTACAAAAATTTTATGGAGTTTCTAATAGAATTGGAAGTAGTATGAAAAGTGTAGGAGAAGTCATGGCGATTGGAGGATCTTTTGAAGAGGCTTTACAAAAAGGAATTCGTATGTTAGATATTGGAATGTTAGGGTTTATAAATTCAAAAAATACAAAAAAAATAGGATCTACTCTTTTACTTAAAGAAGCTTTGAAAAAACCGACCTATCAAAGAGTTATATTTTTAGAAGAAGCTTTAGAAAAAGGAATTTCTATTCAAGAAATACATGATCTTACCAAGATTGATTTATGGTTTTTATACCAATTGGAAAACATTTTTAAAACAAAAAAAAAGATTTCTTTTTATAATGATTGTAAGGATCTTCCAAAGAAATTATTACAAAAAGCTAAAAAAGAAGGTTTTTCTGATTTACAAATAGCGATGATTATAAAGAATAATAAAGAGAAAGATAGTATTTATGATATGGAAAAAAAAATCAGAAAATATAGAAAGGAAAAAAACATTGTTCCCTATGTAAGACAAATTGATACTTTAGCTTCTGAATATCCAGCACATACCAATTATTTGTATTTAACTTATCATGCTATTCAACATGACATAATTTATGAAGAAGATCAAAAATCCGTAATTACTTTAGGATCTGGTGTGTATAGAATTGGAAGTAGTGTCGAATTTGATTGGTGTTGTGTAAATACATTAAATGCGATTCATAAAGAATCTTATAGATCCATCATGATTAATTACAATCCAGAAACAGTAAGTACAGATTTTGATATTTGTGATAGATTATATTTTGAAGAACTTACTTTAGAACGTGTCTTAGACATTATAGATGTAGAAAAACCAAAAGGGACAATAGTTTCTATGGGTGGTCAAATTCCTAATAATTTAGTTTTAAAACTTTATGAACAAAAAGTAAATATTTTAGGAACATCTCCTATTTCTATAGACAAAGTAGAAAATAGATACAAATTTTCCCATGCGATGGATGATTTAGGTATAAAACAACCTAGATGGAAAGAATTATCAGATTTTGATCAAATTTATAAATTTGTAGAAAAAGTTGATTATCCGATATTAGTTAGACCTTCTTATGTTCTTTCAGGTGCGCATATGAATGTGATTTCTAATTATGAAGAACTTCAGTCTTATCTGATGGATAATAAATCGATATCTTTTGATAAACCATTAGTGATCACAGAATTTATAAAAAACTCTAAAGAAATTGAATTAGATGCTGTTTCTCAAAATGGAGATATTTTATATTATGCTATATCTGAACATGTAGAATTTGCAGGTGTACATTCAGGAGATGCCACATTAGTATATCCTCCGCAGAATTTATATTTATCTACATTAAAGGAAATTGTCCGTATATCTAAAAAAATATCTCAATATTTTAATATATCTGGACCTTTTAATATTCAATTTTTATCTAAAGATAATGAAATAAAAGTTATTGAATGTAATTTGAGAGCCTCCAGAAGTTTTCCTTTTGTATCAAAAGTATCTCATTTTAATATGATAACTTTAGCTACAAAAGTACTTATTGGAAAAAAACAGAAAAAAAAGGAGCCTGATTTTTTTACTATGAATTTTTTAGGAATTAAAGCTTCCCAATTTTCTTTTTCACGTTTACAAGATGCAGATCCTGTTTTGGGGGTGGATATGACTTCAACTGGAGAAGTAGGATGTTTAGGATATACTTTTGATGAAGCTATTTTAAAATCTATGCTTGCTGTTGGGTATACTATTCCAAAAAAAAATATTCTTATATCTGGGGGGCCAATAGAATCTAAATTAGATCTTTTAGATATGGTAAAACTTTTGCATCATAAAAGATATATTTTGTTTTCCACAGAAGGAACAAATAGTTTTTTATCAGATTATGGAATTCCCTCTATAAGGGTACATTGGCCAAATGTAAAAAAATACCCTAATGTGATTGATTTGATTAAGGATAGAAAATTTGATTTGATTATTAATATTCCAAAAAATTTAAGTAAATCAGAATTAGATAATGATTATGCTATAAGACGTTATTCTATAGATTTTAATATTCCTCTATTAACTAACGCACGTTTAGCCAAAGCTTTTATTAAAGCTTTTTGTAATTTATCTATGGATCAATTATTTATAACTTCTTGGGATGAATATAAATAAATTTATGAAAAATTTTTTTAGTGTAGAAGATGTTATTAATGTGTATGATCTGATTAAAGAAGCCATTGATTTGAAGAATAATCCATATAAGTTTTATCATATTGGAAAAAATAAAACAATTGGATTGGTTTTTTTTAATCCTTCTTTACGTACAAGAATTAGTTGTCAAAAGGCCGCTTTTAATTTAGGATGCAATATTTGGGTATTAAATATTCATAAGGATTCTTGGAAAATTGAAATGAATGATGGAAATATTATGAAATCTACTCAAGAACATTTAAAGGAGGCTATTTCTGTGATGAGTCTATATTGTGATATTATGGCCGTAAGAACTTTTCCTAATCTTATAGATAGAGATTATGATTATAAAGAAGTAATTTTTAATAAAATATTGACATATTCTAAAATTCCAGTGATTAATATGGAAAGTGCTACCTTACATCCTTTGCAGTCTTTAGCAGATGTGATGACAATTGTAGAATGTAGCCCTTTTTTTTTAAATAATAATAAGAAAAAATGTAAAGTTGTGTTAAGTTGGGCGCCTCATATCAAACCATTACCACAGTCTGTAGCAAATTCCTTTGTTCAATGGATATCTAAGATAAAAGAAATCGATTTAACCATTACTTTTCCAGAAAAGTACGATCTATCTAAAAAATTTTCTAACGGAATTTATACTACATATAATCAAGAGGAAGCATTTTTAAATGCAGATTTTATATATGCAAAAAATTGGAGTAGTTATATACATTATGGAAAAATACTTTGTCATAGTACTGATTGGATGATTACTAAAAATAAAATGAAATTAACTAATAATGCAAAATTTATGCATTGTTTACCGGTAAGGAGAAATATGGTGGTGGAAGATTCTGTTTTGGATAGTCCTTCTTCCATTATTTTGAAACAGGCAGAAAATAGAATTTATTCTTCACAAATAATTTTTTTAAAAATATTACAATCTTTATCATGAAAATCCATATAGTAAAAATTGGAGGAAATTTAATTAATCATACAGAATTTCTTAATCATTCTTTAAAATCTTTTTTGAAATTATCAGGAAAAAAGATATTAATTCATGGAGGAGGTAGTAAGGCAAACATAATTTCTGATAAAATGGGTATAACGCCCAAATTTATACAAGGGAGAAGGATTACGGATAAAGAAACTCTTGATATAGTTGTTATGACCTATGCTGGAATTATCAACAAAACTATCGTTGCTAAATTACAATCTTATCATTGTAATGCTTTAGGTTTGTGCGGAGCGGATATGAATTGTATTAATTCTTCTTTTCGTAGTAAGACAGATGATATTGATTATGGATATGTAGGTGATATACAAAGTATAAATACCTCTTTTATCAAATTTATTTTAAATAACAATATTGTTCCTGTTTTATGTTCTATTACTCATAATAGCAAAGGAGATCTTCTAAATACTAACGCAGACACTATAGCTTCATATATAGCTATATCTTTGACAAAAGAAGGAGATGAAATAGAATTACATTTTTGTTTTGAAAAAAAGGGAGTATTACGAGATTTACAGGATTCGGAATCTTATTATAAAAAAATAGATTTTAATTTATTTCAAATACTAAAAAAGAATCATACGGTAAAAAATGGGATGATTACAAAATTAGAAAATGCTTTTTTTGCATTAAAAAATGGAGTATTGAAAGTGAGTATCGGGCATACTGATAATTTAAATGAAAATCATAAAACAATTTTATGTCTATAGTAAATTTGTCTCTTTTAAAGAAAGAAGCGATACAACTTTTGATAAAAATAATCAATACGCCATCTCTATCAAAAAAAGAAAAAAAAGTTTCTTTTTTGATAGAGGACTATATTTCACAATATGGATTTTATATACAAAGGAAATTTAATAATATATGGACTGAAAATACTAATTATAATAAAAAAAAAAATATTCGTACTATTTTATTAAACTCTCATCAGGATACTGTCCCTCCAGGAGGGAATTGGAAAACAGATCCTTTTATTGCTAAAATAAAAAAAAAAGAAGATAAATTAATAGGGTTAGGAAGTAATGATGCGGGCGCTTCCGTTGTGGCATTAATTTCTACCTTTATATATTTAAGTAGTTTATCTGTATTACCTTATAGATTAGTTCTTTCTATCACTGCAGAAGAAGAAATTTCTGGTAAATTAGGGGTACGATCTATTTTACCTGAATTAGGATGGATAGATTTAGGTATTATAGGTGAACCCACAAATATGCAAGTTGCTATTGCGGAAAAAGGATTAATCGTATTAGATTGTATAGCAGAAGGAAAAACAGGACATTCTGCAAGAGATATAGGGATTAATGCCATCTATATGGCTACAAAAGATATAGAATATTTAAGAAATATGCATTTTAAGAAAAAATCAAAATTACTAGGAATTCCAACCTTAACTGTTACGAAAATACAAGGGGGCATACAACATAATATGATTCCTGATTTTTGCTCTTTTGTTATAGATATTAGAAATAATGAATTATATACTAATGAAGAATTAATTAAAATGATACAAAAAAATATTCATTCTAAAATCAAACCACGTTCTTTTCATTCTAATGCTTCTTTTATTAATACAAATCATCCAATTGTATTGAAAGCAAAAATGATAGGAAGAAAAACTTATGGATCCCCTACACTTTCTGATCAAAGTATTATGTCCTTTCCAACTATTAAAATGGGTGTAGGAGATAGCGTTCGTTCTCATACACCTAATGAGTATGTTTTAATTTCAGAAATATTCAATGGAATAGATATTTACATACGTTTGTTAAAAGACTTTCAATTTTAAAACAAAAAAGGTAAATTTGTTATATAAATGTAAAAAAAAAGTATGATACAAGAAATAAACGATGAAAACTTTGAGAAAGTGGTTTTAAAATCATCAAAAAAGCCTATTTTAGTAGATTTTTGGGCTCCATGGTGTGCTCCATGTAGAAATTTATCTGCTATATTAGAAGATGTATGTACTGAATATAAAGGAAAAGCATTGGTCGTAAAGTTAAATGTTGATAAAAATACAAAAATTTCTTCTCAATATGGAATACGTAGTATTCCTACCATGTTGTTTTTTAAAAATGGAGAAAAAAAAGATATGCATATTGGAGTTTCTTCTAAGGAAGATATCAAAAATAAATTGGACTCCTTAATTTAATGTTTTAAGGTCTGGTAGTTCAGTTGGTTAGAATACATGCCTGTCACGCATGGGGTCGCGGGTTCAAGTCCCGTCCAGACCGCAATAATACTTTTATTTGGGTATTAAAATACCATTTTTATAAAAAAATTAGGATTTTTTATAAAAATCATCCATTCCAGTTTTATAAGTAATCCATATACTTATTGGAAAAAAAATTAAATTTGGGATCCATGCACTTATCCATGGACATATTTCCGCTTTTTCTCCTTTATGTTGTGTAATGGTCAGTAAAATATAATAAATGAGGAATAAAGTTATTGCCATTATACTTGAAATACCTATTCCTCCTTTTTTGATCATAGCCCCTATTGGGGCTCCAGTAAGAAACATGATAATGCATGTTACTGGGAATGTAAATTTATTTTGTAATTCTAATTGAATTTTTGCTAAAGTTCTTTTTTTATCTTGTATCAATTTTTTTTGAAATTTTAATTTTTTTATTAAAAAGGATAAATGATCTATGATTTTTCTGTATCTATTCCTACTCCTATTAGGAGTATTGTAAATAGTAAAAAAAAAATCATAATTTTCTTTCTTAAATTTATAAGACAATTGTTTTTTTTCTTTTTTTAAAAAATGTATTTGTTCGATTAGTTTTTTTGTATTAAAGGTTTTATAATAATCATAATAATCTAAATTTCTTATTTTTTCTTCCATGAAAGGAATTTTAAAATATTGAATAAAAGTATCAAAATGTATCATTTGATAGGAAAATGTTTTTTTTGTAGTTACACTTTCACTATAAAAAAAACCATTCATTAGTTTAATGATAAAAGATCCATCCTTTTTATTGGGGATTAAAATACCATTTTTAGAAAAAATAGTATTAATCAATAAATCTTTTCCATAAAAAAAAATGAATATATTATCAAGATAATTTCCATTTGGGCCTGATTTTTTATCTATTTTTATAAAAAAATTTGGAAAAATATTTACAAACATACCTTCCTTTAATTTTAAAGATGGAAGAGCTAAGGTAATTTGATATCCTAATTGTTTGGCTTTTTTTTTTGCTTTTGGAATAGCAAAATCAGAAAAAAAATATAACCCTACGGATAATAATAATGTTATAAGGAAAATAGGTTTCATGATGCGAAAAAGGGATATTCCAGAAGATTTAATTATATTCATTTCTTGATTTTCTGAAATCAATCCATAAGTCATAATAGAGGTCAATAAAATAGAAATAGGCATGACTAAAGGGATAATAGAAATTCCAAAATAAAATATAAATTTTATTATAATGAAAATATTAATATTTTTCCCTGTCAATTCATCCATTTTACTCCAAAAAAATTGAATAATTAATATAAAAAAAACAGAAAAAAAAATGACTAAAAAAGGAACTATAAATAAACGAATTATGTATAGATCCAGTTTTTTTATTTTTAGCATATATTTAAGTATTTTCCTCATTTAGCATCTGGTTCCGGTAAAAAAAAGTATTTTTTTTTTGTAAAATTATTTTGTCCATAAAAATTAATAATTTTTTGAATATCATTTATATCTATAAAAGGACATTGTAACCGTATTAATTCATTTTTATTATAAAATAAAGAATCTCCTCTACCAATCAATTTTTCCGCTCCTGTAGAGTCTAGGATAGTTATAGAATCTATTTTAGAACTTACTTTAAAGGAAACTCTTGCGGTAAAATTTGATTTAATTAATCCAGTAATGACATTTACTGATGGACGTTGTGTAGCAATAATTAAATGAATGCCAACAGCACGGGATAATTGTGATAAACGGGTAATATATATTTCTATTTCTTTTTTTTTAAAAGAAAGGCTTAAATCTGCAAATTCATCAATAATTAAGATTATATATGGTAAATGATATTTTTTTTCATATTTTATATTATATTCTTGAATATTTCTTACCATAGCTTTTTTCAAAATAACATATCGGTTATCCATCTCTTTACATAAAGAATTTAATACATCTATTACTTCATGTAAATGAGTAATGATAGGATCTATATAATTAGGTAGAAGCGCAAAATAAGATTTTGAAATTTTATTATATATAGAAAATTCTACTTTTTTTGGATCAATTAAAATAAATTTGATCTCTTCTGAATTTTTGTTATATAACAAGAATACAATCATAGAATTTAATCCTACGGATTTTCCTTGTCCAGTAGATCCCGCTATAAGCAAATGTGGCATTTTTGCCAAATCTATCATAAAAATTTCATTAAATACAGTTTTTCCTAATGAAATGGGTAATTCCATTTGATGACTTTTTTTAAAAATTTTTTCCGATTCAAGAATATTTTTCATATATACGATGGTATGGTGATGATTTGGAATTTCGATTCCAATAGATCCTTTACCAGGAATAGGAGCTATAATTCTTATACTTAAAGCCGATAAGTTTAAAGCAATTTCATTTTCCAAATTTTTTATTTTAGAAACGCGTACTCCTACATTAGGAAATATTTCGTATAAAGTGATAGTAGGGCCTATAGTAGCCTTTATATTATATACTTTTATTTTGTAAAAATTTAGAATTTTAATAATTTTTTTTTTATTTTTTTCTAAATATTTTTCCTCCATATAGGAAAAATCTTCATTGTTATTATTACTTTTAAGGGAATAAGTAGGATTTATTATGGGATTTATTATGGGTTTTTTTTTTAAAAATGTAATCTTTTCATCAATATAATGTGTTTTTTTTTTAAAAAAATATTTTTTTACCATATTATAACATAATTTCAATATGGCATTGATTTCTTCATTGCAAGAAGGTATTTTTTTTTTTATCCCATTTTTTATTTTTTTTGTTTTTATGCTACTAAATAGTAGGATAAAGTAAAGAAAAATACTGATAATTAATAGTATTCCTAGTCCTACTTTACCAAATAAACTGATCAAAAAATTTCCAATTTCAAAACCTACAATACCACTCAATATTCCTTTTTTAGGAAAAATTAAATAAAAGGTTATTGGAATCCAGATACTGAAAAATAACAATTGATATATTATATATTGATAACTATTTTTTAGGATTTTTTTTTTTACAAAAAAAATTCTTAATCCCATTAAAAATAATGATATGGGTAAAAAAAAAGCACTAAGACCTATCCCACCGTGTATAAAATAGTGAGAAACAGCTGCACCCATTTTTCCAAGTAAATTTTCTGCTATGATTTCTTTATCAAAAATTGAATATAGTTGACTTTGATCATTTTTCCAATGAAATATAAAAGAATAAAAACTTAAAAATAAGAAAATGCTATTTCCTAATAAAAATAATCCAAAAATAGTTTTTATCATTTTAGGATTTTTTTTTTGAAAATTCTTATACATATTTTTAGTTTTAATTTCAATTTTTTTCTTCATACTTCATACATGTATGATTAATTTAATGAACTATCCAAGTTTTTATAAAATTTATATATATTATAGTCCGTATTTTTTAAATAAAAAAAAATGAAAAAAAAAACGTTAATCTATCTTTTTCTTTTTTTAGGATTTTTTTATCCTTTGCATAGCGAAATAAATCAAGGAGAAATATTGTATAAGGACCCCCCCCCCCATAGAAAAATCAATATGTACATAGATTTTATAAGTAATATTCATCATAATATAGTGGAAAAAAATGTTTTTTCTGGACCACTTTTTTCTACAGATTCTTTAAAATTCGATCTTAGAGGAAAAGCGAATGAAAAGATCAGTTATCGTTTTGTCCAACAAATGAAACCAAAAGATGATGAAGATCCTAAAATGGATCATTCGACTATAATAAATGATGTAGCTTATTTGAAATATAAGTTTCATGATCAATTATATTTATTAATAGGAAAACAACCTTTTTCTTTTGGAAGTATGGAATATTCTGGTGGAGATTTTCATGTATACCCTCCATATACATATACAGATGTATTGAAAAAGGAAAATCCTATTGGAATCAATTTTATATATACTCCAAAAAAAAATCATGAAATTCAATTTCAAATTGTAAATAACATTTATACTAAACAATTCCAGTCTAACACAACAGAAAAAAAAATCAGTTATCCTCCTATAGGATATTCTATTAATTGGAATGGTGATTTTTTCAAAAAACATCTAAAAAATAGATGGTCTTATTCTATTTTTCAAGAAAAGGATAAAGAAAAATTTTGGAAATTATTAGCATTGGGTAGTAAATTAGATTTAAAACCTATTTCTATAGAAGCGGATTACATATTCAGTGATGAAGATATAGAAAAAAATGGTGAAATAACAAAAATTTTTCGTTCATTGAATTTAGCTTCTGTAAAATATGGAAATTATTTTCTAAAATTGAAATATAACATTCTGCCTCAATGGTATTTATTTGCAAAAGGAATGTATGAAATAGGTATATATAAAGAACTTAATGTAATGGAAAAAAATAAATCATTCAAAAAATCCTATAATTATTCTGGTGGAATAGAATATAGACCGATCAAACATTATGATGATCTACGTTTATATTTTATTTATCAACAAAATAATGTATACTATCTATATTTCATGAAACAAAAAAATAAGAATGATCATAATTTTTCTTTTGGATTAAGTTATCGTGTTAAATTATTTTAAATTAATCATTATAAAAATATCGAGTTTACTCCTCGGTATTTTTTTTTATTATGAAAATAGGGCTTTATTTTGGATCATTTAATCCTATTCATTTAGGACATGTTATCCTTACTAATCATATAGTAGAATTTTTAGATATCGATTATATTTGGTTTGTGGTATCTCCACAAAATCCATTTAAAAAAAAAAGAATCTTATAGATTATGTTCATAGAATGAAAATGGTTCGTATAGCCATTGAAGGTTATGAAAAAATGAGTGTTTTAGACATAGAATCTGGATATTATCCTTCTTATACCATTCATACACTGAATATGATAGAGAAAAAATATCCTAAATATAAATTTACTCTTATTATAGGAAGAGATTCTCTCTATTCTTTAAATAAATGGAAAAATTATCAAATTATTTTAAATAAATATGATATTTTTGTCTATCCCCGTATGGGGGATTTATATCTCCCTTTTTTAAAAAATGAAAAAATATATTTTTTGAAAGCGCCAATTATTGAAATATCTTCTTCTTTTATTAGAAATAATATTAAAAAAGGAAAAAATATGAAACCTTTCCTTCACCCAGAAGTTTGGAACTATATGAAAAAAAAAATTTATAATTTCTAATTTTTATTATCCCATTTAGTATTTGCATTTTCTTTTTTCTTGTAAATAAAATATTTGTAGGCACTTTTTAATAATCTTTTAAATTCAAGTTGACAAAATATTTTTTTTATGGAATTCCATTGGGGGGTTTTGATATAAAATTTTTTTTCTTGAAAAGATACTAATGGAATATTTGTCACAATAGTAGCTAATCTTTTCGATAAAAAACCTAATTCTTTATTTTTTTCAATATTTTTTTTCATCTTTCCACTAAGATCATGGGTAGATTTTAAAAAATTTTCAATACTTCCATACTTTTTAATAAATTTTATAGCATTTTTTTCTCCTATTCCTGGTAATCCTGGAATATTATCAGAAGAATCTCCCATCATACTCCATAAATCTATAATTTGTTTAGGTTTATTTATTCCAAATTTTTCTTTTATTTCATCAATTCCTAATATTTTTTTAGGATTTCCTTTAAAAGGAGGTCTGTAAATTTGTATGTTTTTTGTAATAAGTTGGAAAAAATCTTTATCTAAAGAAATAATATAAATTATATATCCTTTTTTTTCTGCTTTTTTTGCTATGGTACCAATAAGATCATCAGCTTCATATCCCTCTTTTGCATGAAAAAAAGAAATTTTAAAAGATTTTAAAATTTTTTTAATATAAGGAATAGAAATATAAATATCTTTGGGTGTTTTTTTTCTATTAGCTTTATATGGATGATATTCTTTTTTACGAAAAGTATTTTTTTGAGAATGATCAAAAATAACGGACATATAGGAGGGTTTTTCTTCATTCAAGGTATGAATCAAAAAATAGGTAAAATTTATGATAGGAGAAGTATTTAGTCCATTGGAAGTAAAAAGAGGTTTTTTGATTAAAGCATAATATCCTTGGTAAAGGATCGTATAGGCATCTATTAAAAATAATTTTTTTTTCATATGAAAAAGAGAATAATTTTTAGGATAAATTTATTATTTATTATTTTATAAAATAAAGCTAATAATAATTTTGGATGACTATTCAATCGGTATTGATAATATTATAATACTCTATGAAAAATAATAAATACACAGTCACTGCTGCTTTGCCATATGCAAATGGCCCCATACATATAGGGCATTTATCCGGTGTTTATTTACCTGCAGATATTTTTGTTCGTTATCTTAGAAGAAAGAATCAGGAGATTCAGGTACTTTTTATATGTGGGTCTGATGAACATGGTGTTCCTATTACTATAAAAGCTAAAAAGGAAAATAAGACTCCACAAGAAATCGTCAATAAATATCATTTCTTGATTAAAGATTGTTTTACTAATTTTGGTATTCATTTTGATCACTATTCCAGAACTTCTACATTAATTCATAAAAAAATTTCTACTTCTTTTTTTAAAAAGCTTTATAAAGAAAAAAAAATTTTTGAAAAAGTTTCTAAACAATATTATGACCAAGAATATAAACAATTTTTATCGGATAGATATATATCAGGAATATGTCCCAATTGTAAAAATAAGGAAGCTTATGGAGATCAATGTGAAAATTGTGGGTCTTCATTAAGTCCTGAAGATTTAATACAACCAAGATCTACTATAAGTGGAAGCATTCCTATTTTAAAAAAAACTAAACATTGGTATTTACCTTTAAATGAATATCAAAATTTTTTAGAAAAATGGATTTTAACGGATCATAAAAAAGATTGGAAAGTGAATGTTTATGGACAAGCAAAATCTTGGTTAAAGAAAGGATTAAAACCTCGTGCTATAACAAGAGATCTGAATTGGGGTGTACCTATTCCGGAAGAAATAGGAAAAGTTTTATATGTATGGTTTGAGGCTCCCATAGGATATATTTCCTCTACTATAGAATGGGCAAAACGTAAAAAAAAAGACTGGAAACCTTATTGGAAAAATAAAAAAACAAAATTAATTCAATTTATAGGAAAAGATAATATTGTATTTCATTGCATTATTTTTCCAGTTATACTTAAAGCGTCTAATATGGGATATATTTTACCGGATAAGGTCCTTGCTAATGAATTCCTCAATTTAGAAAATGATAAAATTTCTACTTCCAAAAATTGGGGTGTCTGGATTCATGAATATTTAGAGGATTTTCCAAATCAACAGGATACACTTCGCTTTATTCTTATATCTAACATGCCAGAAAAAAAAGATAATAATTTTCATTGGAAAGATTTTCAAAGAAAAAATAATACGGAATTAGTAGCTATATTAGGAAATTTCGTAAATCGTAGTATAACTTTAATTAAAAAATATCATAATGGAATTATTCCAAATCCTGGTATATTCTCTATGAGAGAGAGAGAGATTTTAAAAAATCTAAAAAAATATCCAAAAAATATAGGTAAATTAATCGAATCATTTCGATTTCGTGAGGCTTTAGGATGTTTTATGGATTTAGCTAGAATTGGAAATAAGTATTTAACTTCGGAAGAACCTTGGAAAATGAACTATAAGGAAAAACGATTAGATACTATTCTTTATGTATCTTTACAAATTGTTGGTATGTTAGCGCAATTATCAGAGCCATTTCTTCCTCATACGGCAAAAAAATTATTAAAAATGCTTCGTTTAAAAACTTTTTTTTGGAACCAAATAAAAGAAGAAATTTTATCTCCAGGACATGTATTAGGAAAATCTATATTATTATTTCAAAAAATAACAAATGTAAGTGTTGAAAAACAATTGAAAAAATTAGAAAAAATAAAAAAACACTAAATTAGAAAAAATAAAAAAACACTAAATTAGAAAAAATAAAAAAACACTAAATTAGAAAAAATAAAAAAACACTAAATATGATAAAAAAAAAATTACTTTTTCTATTTTTTTTGTTATTTTTTTCCTGTAATGACGAAAATTTAGAAAAAAATTACAAAAGTAAGGAGAAAAAACCATTTTTTCATATGATGATTATCCCTAGTAAAATAAAAGTTCCTGTAGATGGAAAATTGATCATATGGGGGAATAAAATATGGATAAATCTTCAGGATAAAAAAAAAAATACTAGTGTAAAAATTGATGAAATAGATATATTTATTAATAATTTTTTAAAATATAAAATTTCTTTGAAAGATTTACTAAAAGAGGAAAAAAAACTATTATATTTAAAAAGAAATATTTTTTTAAAAATTCCAGTTACAAAAAATGATCAAATATCTTTTAAATATTTTATAAAAAAAAAGGATACCAAGCCCATGTATGTGGATGTGTATGATAATAATAATAAAGATCAATTATATATTTCCTTTGATCCCTTATAATAATAAATAAAAAAAAACAACGGAGAGAGAGGGATTCGAACCCCCGGAGGAATAACCCTCAACGGTTTTCAAGACCGCCGCAATTAACCACTCTGCCATCTCTCCATTTTTATATTTGTATTTCTATAATATTTCTAAGTATATCTTTCATGTTTTCTCTTCTTCTGATCAGAAAATCTTTTCCATTGAAAATCATTACTTCAGAAGGTCTATAACGTGAATTATAATTAGAGGACATAGAATAACAATAAGCTCCCGCATTTTTAATGCATAAAATATCTCCTTCACGAATTTCTGAAATTTTACGATTTAATCCAAAAGTATCCGATTCACAAATATATCCTACTACTGTGTAAAAACGAAACCGTCCGTTAGGATTAGAAATATTTTCAATTCCATGATAAGCTTCATAAAACATAGGACGAATAAAATGATTAAAACCAGAATCCACTCCAGCAAATACGGTAGAAGTTGTCTGTTTAATCACATTAACATTAACTAAAAAATATCCAGATTCACTAACCAAAAATTTTCCTGGTTCCAAGATTAAAGTAACTATTTTTCCATAATTTTTACAAAAATATTGAAATTTTTCTATCATATAATTACTTAAAAAAGTCAGATCCGTTTGGATATCATTTTTTTTATAAGATACTTTAAAACCACTTCCAAAATCAATATAATCTAGGTTTGGAAAATCCATAGCTATTTTATATAAAATTTTTGATCCTTGTAAAAAATATTCAATATTTGATATATCAGACCCTGTATGCATATGAAATCCCTCTATTTGAAGTCCTGTATTTTTTAATATTCTTTTCATATGAGGAATTTGATAGTAAGATATTCCGAATTTAGAATCTATATGACCAACTGAAATTTTATAATTTCCTCCTGCCATAATATGTGGATTAATTCTGATTCCTACCGGATAATCTGGATATTCTCCTCCAAATTGTTCTAAAATAGATAAATTGTCAATGTTAATTCTAACTCCGAAGTGAACCGCTTTTTTTATTTCTTTTATAGAAACACAATTAGGGGTAAATATAATATTTTTTGAAGTAAAACCAGCTTTTAAACCTATTTCTACTTCTTGAATGGATACGGTATCTAATCCACTTCCCAATTTTTGTAAAAATTTTAAAACATTTAAATTAGTATTTGCTTTACAAGCATAAAAAATTTTTAAATTTTTCACGCTACTAAAAGCCTTTTTCATTTTTATATATTGTTTCTCTATAATCTCAGAATCATATATATAAAGTGGAGTTCCGTATTTATTTCCTAGTTGGATTAACTGTTCTCTATGAATGGGATCCTTCATTTTTTTTTTTATGAATTAATAAGTCAACGATAACATTTCCTATTTAAGGGATAAATGAATAACATCATTCATATCTCTAACATAATCAAAAGTTAATCCTTTTAAGTGATCTTGTTGAATTTCTTCTACATCTTTTTTATTATCCTGTGAAAGAATAATTTCTTTGATATTAGCCCGTTTAGCAGCTAAAATTTTCTCTTTAATACCTCCTACAGGCAAAACCTTTCCTCTTAAAGTTATTTCACCGGTCATAGCTAAATGAGGTCTTAATTTTCTTTTAGTGTAACTGGATACTAAGGAAGTTAACATAGTAATTCCTGCAGATGGTCCATCTTTAGGAACTGCTCCTTCCGGAACATGTACATGTACATTTTTTTCTTCAAACATTTTAGGATCAATATGAAATTCCTCATAATGAGCTTTAATATATTGTAAAGCTATTGTTGCAGATTCTTTCATAACATCTCCTAAATTTCCGGTAATACTTAAATGACCTTTTCCCTTAGATAAAATGGATTCAATATATAAAATATCTCCTCCAAAATGAGTCCAAGCTAACCCGGTCACTACACCTGGGACATTATTTGCTTCATAACGATCTGGATCATTAGGTATGCCAAGAATTTCCTCTATTTTTTCAATACTTAAACGTTTGACATATTTTTTATCCATAGCAATATGCTTAGCGGCATTACGTGCTAATTTAGCGATATTTTTTTCTAAAGTTCTTAACCCAGATTCTCTGGTATAACTCTCAATCACCTTTTCAATTTCTTGATTCCCAAGTATTAAATCCGATTTTTTTAATCCATTTTCTTTCAATTGTTTAGTAAGTATATGTTTTTTTACAATTTGGGTTTTTTCCTCTACCGTATACCCATTCATTTCTATAACCTCCATTCTATCTATCAGTGCTGGTTGAATATTAGAAAGTGAATTAGCTGTAGCAATAAACAATACTTTGGATAAATCATAACCCATTTCCAAAAAATTATCATAAAAAGAAGTATTTTGTTCCGGATCTAAAACTTCTAACATTGCAGATGAAGGATCTCCATTTGTTCCTAAACCCATTTTATCAATTTCATCAATAACAAAAACAGGATTAGAAGTTCCTACTTTTCGGATAGATTGTAATAGACGTCCTGGCATAGCTCCAATATAAGTCCTTCTATGTCCACGTATTTCAGACTCATCGTGTAATCCACCTAAAGAAACACGAACATATTTTCTTTTTAATGCAGTTGCTATAGATCTTCCTAAAGATGTTTTTCCTACTCCAGGTGGGCCATAAAAACATAGAATAGGAGAACGCATATCTCCTCTTAATTTTAAGACAGCTAAATATTCTATAATACGTTCTTTTACTTTTTCTAATCCGTAATGATCTCTATCCAATATTTTCTGGGAAAATTCTAAATCAAAACTATCTTTTGAATATCTCCCCCATGGGAGATCAATCATCAATTCTAAATAATTTCTTTGTACCGTATATTCTGGCATTTGAGGATTCGTTCTTTGCATTTTTAGTAGTTCTCTATCGAACTGTTTTTTAGCCTCTTTAGGCCATTTTTTTCTGGAAGCTTTAGCACGCATTTCGTCAATTTCTTTTTCATAAGAAATATCCCCTAATTCTTCTTGTATTGCTTTAATTTGTTGATGGAGAAAATATTCTCTTTGTTGCTGATCCATATCACTACGAACTCTAGATTGAATGTCGTTTTTTAATTTTATTTGTTGATGTTCTACATTCAAAAAACGTAGCGTCTCCATTGCTCTTTTTTTTAAATCATCGTACTCTAACAATTTTTGTTTATCTCTAGTCGCTAAATTCATATTAGCAGCTACAAAATTGATTAAAAAAGATGGACTTTCTATATTACGAATAGCAATACTAGCTTCTGATGGAATATTTGGATTATCCTGAATAATTTTTATGGCGATCTCTTTAATAGATTCTACTAAAGCCATATATTCTTTATCCTTACAGGAAGGTTTATTTTCTTCTAAAGCTAGAATTTCTGCTTTAAAATAGGGATCTTTTTGAATAAAACGGTTTACTTTAAATCTTCTTTTTCCTTGTAAAATTACCGTAGTATTTCCATCAGGCATTTTTAATAATTTCAATATTTTAGCTACAGTTCCTATAGAGTACAAATCTTTTTCACTAATATTTTCTATAACAGAATTTTTCTGTGTTAATACTCCAACCGTTTTATCTAATCCATAAGCATCTTGTAATAATTGTATAGATCCACTTTTTCCTGCTATAATAGGAAAAACTATACCAGAATACAAAACCATATTTCTTACTGTTAAGATACATAATTGTTCAGGAATATCATCTTTAAGAAGCTGATCTTCTTCATCTTGACTCATTAAAGGGATAAATTCTGCTTCAGACTCGAATCCAGATTCAGTAAATATATTTTTTAGTAACATAAAAAAATAGATTTCTTACTTAAATGATGCAAATAATGATTAATTCCTTTTTATAAAAAAAAATATATAAAAAAGAATTACCAACTAAAAATTAAATATACTGTTTTCTATATGAAAAAAAAAACCATACATATGGACTACTTTTTTTTTCAAATGATTATTTAATATTATGTTTCAATGGGTTTTATTTTTCTTTTTTTTTATGTTCAATTATCTTCATAAAAATATCTTCATTTAAAATTTTTATATTCTTTTTTTTCATACATTTTTCTAATTTTGACCCAAAATTTTTTCCAACAACAATAAAATGAATTTTATTATTTACAGTATTAAATACTCTTCCACCTAAACTTTCTACTTTATTTTTAGCTATATTACGGGTCATATGAGATAATTTACCTGTAAATACAAAAGATTTTCCTTCAAGAGGATAAAATTTTTTGTTTATAGGATACTGGGTAAAATTAACCCCATATTGGATTATTTTTTCCACTAAATTCTTATTTTTATCAATAGAAAAATAAGTTTTTATACTTTCTGCAATTTTTTTTCCTATACCTAAAATGGAGGTTAAATGATCATAAGATGCAGATATTAAAAAATGTATATTGACAAAATGTTCTGTTAATTTTTTAGAAATATATTCGCCTACATGAGGAATTCCTAAAGCATATATAAGTCTATGATAGGAATTGTATTTAGATTTTTCGATATTTTTTAATAAAACATCAGTTAATTTTTTTTTAACTCCATATATTTTAATAAAATCCTCACTTTTTAATTTATATAAATCTGTTATTTCAGATAAATAACCTTTTTGATATAGTTTTTTAATCATTTTTTTTCCAATTCCTTTGATATTCATGGCTTTTTCACTAACAAAATGTTGTATTTTTTTTCTTTTTTGAGAAGGACAATTTTTATTTTTACAGAAAAAAAATTTCTTATTTTTTGTTAAAAGGTGATCACATGATGGACATTTTTTTAAAAAATTGATAGGATAGGCATTTTTTAATCTTTTTTTTACATTTACTTTTGTGACTTTTGGAATAATATTTCCTCCTTTTTCTAATAAAAGAGTATCTCCATAATGGATTCCCATTTTTTGTATAAAATGATCATTATAAAGGGCCACTTTTTTTATTTTTGTTCCAGAAATTTTTATAGGACGTACATGGGCCACAGGAGTAATGATTCCAGTACGACCGACTTGAAATTTTAACTTTAATAAGTTAGTTTCCGATAATTTTTGTTTAAATTTATAAGCAATCGCCCAACGGGGATATTTATTAGTGTATCCTAAAATGGATTGGTTTTTGTATTCATTAACTTTAATAACGATACCATCAATATGGTAGGAAAGTAGATGTTTCCATTTATTCCAATAGTCTATATATTGGAATATATCCTTATTTTTAAAACCAAGAATGAACTTTTTTGGAACTTTAAACCCCCAATTTTGTAGATATTGAAAAGATTTATTTTGTGTATGGAAGGGTAAATGATTTCCTATTACTGTGTATACAATACAAGAAAGACTTCTTTTATACACTTCTTGAGTATTTTTCATTTTTAAGGTTCCACTAGCCGTATTTCTGGGATGAGAATAAGGGTTTTTTCCACTTTTTATGCGTTTTTTATTAATGTATATAAAATTTTTTTTAGAAAGAAAAATTTCTCCACGTATTTCAAGATATGGAGGATATTTATTTCCCCTTAATTGTAAGGGAATGGATGGTATGGTTCGTACATTTTCTGTAACATTTTCCCCTTTTATTCCATCTCCCCTAGTACCAGCATGAGTTAAAAACCCATTTTTATAAATTAAATTAATGGATACTCCATCATATTTTAATTCACAGATCAAAGAAAAAGAAGAAATGTATTTTTTGATACGTTTTTTCCAAATGATGAATTCTTTCTTAGAATAAGTATTTTTAAGAGAATACATTTTATATTGATGATGTATGGGATCATTATATGAAGTATTATCTACACCTATTCTTAGTGTTGGGGATGTAGGATCATAAAATTCTGGATATTTTTTCTCTAAAAAAAATAATTTTTTTAATTTTTGATCAAAATCGTAATCAGATATCTCAGAATGATCCATCATATAATATTGATAATTATATTCTGATAATTCTTTTCTTAATTTATGTATTTTTTTTTTTATATTATGATGATCCATTATATATTGTGTGTGTCTTTTGTTATTATTTTAATTTTCATTATATAGGATAATACGAATCATTCGTAAAAAACCTTGAAAATCTTTTCTAATTTCTAGTTTATACATCCCACCTATTTTTTTTTTTAAAAAATTAATAAGAATATCTAAAGAAAAAAATTGATTTATTTCAAAATAAACATATAATACTCCTGTAAACATTTTCTTCCCCCAAAAAAGAATTTTTTTATAAAAAATGAATGGATTATTATCCGGAACAAATAAAGCTTGAAAAGGTTCATATTGAATAATATTAGGATGTAAAAATTTTTTTTCTGATTTTATGATATAAGGAGGATTACTTACGAGTATATTTATAGAATTTTTAAGTATTGGAATAGAAATCAAATTTCGTAATATATTCACTTTTCTAAAAAAAATTTTTACATGATGTAGTTGGGCATTTTTTTTTGCTATCGAAAGGGCTTCATTAGAAAAATCTATAGCATGAATATGGCATTTATTATAAAGTTTTTTTTTAAAAGTAATAGCGATACATCCACTTCCAGTTCCAAGATCAAATATTTGTACCTTTTTCCTACAATTGTTTATTTTTATTATATCTTGTAATATCCACGAGACAAGTTCTTCCGTTTCTGGTCTTGGAATAAATACTTTTTCATTAACTATAAAATTCATACCAAAAAAATATGCATATCCAATGACATACTGAATAGGTCTATTTTTTTTTAACTCCCATAATTTTTTTATTAATTTTTTGTAAATGTAATCATCTATTTTTTCTTTTTTACTTAATTTTAAGATAATTTTCGTTTTATTACATTTAAAAATGTGGGTCATTAGTAAAAAAAAGATACTTTCTAATTCCTTATATTCTGGATATATTTTTTTAAGAGTATCATAAAATAAATGTAAAAATTTATCTATATAGATCATACAATAAATTATGAATTAAAAAAAAAATACTTATTTTTTAATTATATGTTATTAGATGATGATACCATTGTTGCTTTGGCGACTCCTCCTATGGGATACAGTGCGATCTCTGTCATTCGTATTTCTGGATATCATTCTATATCCACGGTGGAAAATATTTTTATTTCCGTTAAAAATGGAAAAAAATTAGAAAATCAATCTACACATACTATTCATCTAGGGTATATTGTAGATAATAATAAAGATTATTTAGATCAAGTATTGGTTTCTATATTTAGATCTCCTTATTCTTATACAGGAGAAAATATGATAGAGATATCTTGTCATGGATCTTATTATATACAAAAAAATATTTTGCAATTGCTTATTAGAAAAGGAATTCGTTTGGCTCGTCCGGGAGAATTTACATTACGTGCATTTTTAAACAAAAAAATGGATTTATCACAAGCAGAAGCTATATCAGACTTAATTTCATCTGATAATCAATATTTTCATCAAATATCTTTTCAACAAATTAAAGGAAACTTAACGAATACTATTAAAAATTTAAGAAAAAAGTTATTAGATTTTGCATCTATTATAGAACTCAAATTAGATTTTTCTGAAGAAGATGTAATCTTTTCAAAAAGATCAGAATTGATTGAATTTTTAAAAAATTTAGAAAAAACTTTAAAATATTTAATTAAATCGTTTTCATTAGGAAATGCGATAAAAAAAGGAATTTATGTAGTTATTATTGGAGAAACTAATGTAGGGAAATCGACCTTATTTAATTCTATCATTCAGGAAAACCGTTCGATAATCTCTCCCATAGAAGGAACAACTAGAGATAGTATAGAAGGGGAAGTCATTTGGAATGGAATTCATTTTCATTTTATAGATACTGCAGGAATTAGGGAAACAAAAAATCCTATAGAAAAAATGGGGGTGATAAAAACTATGGAAAAAATCCAAGAATCTTCAGTAATTTTATATCTTTTTGAGGCTTTTAATAAAAAAAAACAGAAAAAAATTATTCAAGAAATTAAAATTCTTCATGATAAGTATCCCATGAAAAAAATTATAGCTATTGCTAATAAATCGGATATATCCTCTTTTAAAGACTTTGATAAACTACTAAAATCAATGGAAACTGATTTTTTTAAAATTTCTGCAAAACATAATCAAGGAATAAAAAAAATACTTGATACTTTAAGTAAGTTTTTTATTGATCAATTAAAAGATAAAAATATTATTGTGACACAATATAGACATTATGAAGCTTTAAAAAAAGCATTAAAAGAAGTTTTACTGGCTCATGATGCTTTAAATAAAAAATTACCAGAAGATTTAGTCTCTATACATATCAAAGAATCTTTGCGTTATCTAGGAGAGATTACAGGAAAAATAACCAATGAGGATATCTTAAAAAATATTTTTTCTCAATTTTGTATTGGAAAATAAAGTAATAATTCTAATATGGTAAGAGTTCGTTTTGCTCCTAGTCCTACAGGTCCATTACATTTAGGTGGAATAAGAACAGCTTTATATAATTATCTTTTTGCTAAAAAACATAAAGGAAAATTTATACTTAGAATCGAAGATACTGATAAAAAAAGATGGATCCCTCATTCTGAATCGTATATTTTTGAAACATTAAAATGGTGTCAGATAGAACCTGATGAGGGCGCTGGGTATGGTGGAGATTATTATCCTTATTATCAATCTAAAAGGGGAGATATTTATCGTTTTTATATCAATAAACTCTTAGATAAGGGACATGTTTATTATGCTTTTGATACAGATCAAGAACTTCATAAAAAGAGAAAGGAATATCACAATATGGGATTAACTTTTTCTTATAATTATAAGATTAGAATGCATTTAAATAATTCCTTAAATATGACGAAAAAACAATTATATATGAAGTTGCATTCTGGTTCTTCTTATGTCATTAGATTGAAAATTACACCTGGAGAAAAATTGAATATGCATGATATGATCCGTGGAAAGATCGTTGTATATACAGATAACTTAGACGATAAAATATTGTTAAAATCTAATGGAGGAGCTACTTATCATTTAGCTAATACGATCGACGATCATTTAATGAAAATTACTCATGTAATTAGAGGAGAAGAATGGTTACCTTCTATGTCTTTACATCTTTTATTATATCGGGCATTAGGTTGGAGTACTCCTATTTTTGCGCATTTACCCTTAATATTAAGAAATGATGGAAAAGGAAAAATTAGTAAAAGAAACGTAGAAAAATTAGATTTTCCTATATTACCTTTACAATGGAAAGTCCCTGACACTAAAACTATTATTCCAGGATATAGAGAATTAGGTTATTTTCCAGAAGCTTTTGTGAATATGTTAGCTTTATTAGGATGGAATCCTGGAGGAAACAAAGAAATTTTTTCCTTAAAAGAATTAATTCATTTTTTTTCTTTCGAAAGAGTACATAAATCCGGAGTTTATTTTAACATAAAAAAAGCCAATTGGTTCAATAAACAATATTTAAATAAAAAACAAGAAGAAATACTTTCTTATCTTCAAATTAAACTACAAAAACGTTTTCTTTTTTATGAAAAAAATTATTTATCTAAAGTCCTTCATCTAATCATAGATAGGATCTATTTTATTCATGAAATATGGAAACATTCTTTTTATTTTTTTATTTCTCCTATTTATTATGAATACAATTTTTTTCATCAAATTTGTCATAAAAAAACTTTTTATCTATTAGAACATTATAAAATTTTTTTATCCAAAATTCCTATATTTACGTCTTTACATTTACGATTAATTTTTAAAAAAATAGACAAAGCAAATCGACGTATAATTATGCAACTATTTCGTTTCGCTTTAGTAGGGGACTTAAAAGGATGTGATCTTTTCATTATTTTTGAAATGGTAGGAAAAGAAGAAAGTATACGACGTATAGATAATTTGATGAAAAAAATTAGAAAAAAAATTTTTCATGGTTTTTTTGAAAAAAGAACATAAAAATATAGATTTATATTTAATTACATGAAATTACATGATTCAACATTATGAAAATATGATGATTATTACTCCTATTTTGTCTGATGATCAAGCAAAAAAAACGGCAAAAGAGTATGAAAATTATATAATACAAAAAAAAGGAAAAATCGTTTATCAGGAACATTGGGGTTTAAAAAAATTATCTTATCCAATTAAAAAAAAACAAAGTGGGTGTTATCATTTATTTGAGTTTTTATTTCATTCTCATTTAATATCTGATTTAGAATTAAAATTAAGACAAGATGAACGTATTTTACGTTTTATCACTGTTAAATTAAATCAATATGGAATTGAATATGCAGAAAGAAGAAGAAATAAATTAAAAAATAAATTATGATTGTAGAAGAAAAAGAAAATAATACTAAAAAAAAACAAGTAGGGGGGGATAGTGATTTAAGATACTTATCTCCTTTAAAAATAGAAACAAAAATAGAACAAAAATATTGCTATTTTGAAAAAAGAAATATTAAGTTTATAGATTATAAAGACCCGACATTTTTAATAAAATTTTTAAATGCACAAGGTAAAATTTTACCACGTAGGATCACAGGTACTTTACAAAAAAATCAAAATAAATTAAATTTTGCTATCAAAAGATGCAGACAAATTGGTCTATTACCTTTTGTTACAGATGATTTAAGATAAAAAAATGAAAATTATTTTAAAAAAAGATGTAGAAAACTTGGGTTTTAAATATGATGAATTAGATGTTAAACCAGGATATGCTAGAAACTATTTAATTCCAAATGGATATGCTATATTAGCTCTTCCAGGAAGAGTCAAAGATCTTCATGAAATATTAAAACAGCGTTCGAAAAAGGAAAGTTTTTTAATTGAAAAATATAAAGAAATAGAAAAAAAATTAAAAACATTAACTATAAAAATAAATGCTAAAGTAGGAAAAGGAGGAAAACTATTTGGTTCAATTAATAATCAGGAATTGATGAAAGCTTTTCAAAAAGAAGGAATTTCTATAGATAAAAAATTTATACGAATTACTGTAAATAAAGTTATTAAAAAAATTGGGAAATATCAAGCGAATATACGTTTTCCTCGTAATAAAAAGGAGTTAATTTTCAATTTTGAAGTATTGGCTGAATGAAAAAATGAATGGTTATTGAAAAAAAGTATTATATAATAAGAATAAATTGAGTAAAACGACGATAATCGTGATGCTCCACGCTAATAGTTTTAAAAAAGGGCCATTAACAAATGATCCCATTTTATCATAATCTCCTGTAAAATTTACTAATGGAATAATAGCAAAAATTAATTGTATGGATAAAATGATTTGACTAATTATTAATAATTCTGCCGTTCCTTTTTCTCCATAAACTATAGATGCAATCATAGCTGGAATAATAGCTATTAGTCTCGTGATCAATCTTCTGATCCAAGGTTTTAATCGTATGTGAAGAAACCCTTCCATTACAATTTGTCCAGCGATAGTTCCAGTGAGTGTAGAATTTTGTCCTGATGCTAGTAAAGCTAATGCAAAAAAAATTCCAGATAGGCTAGAACCTAGAATAGGGGTTAAGAGTTTATGTGCATCCATAATATCTGCTACTTCTGTATGTCCATACTTATGAAAAGTAGCTGAAGATATAATTAATATGGCTGCATTAATAAAAAAGGCTAAGGTTAAAGATAACGTACTATCTATAGTCGCATATTTTATGGCCATTTTTTTTCCTTCCATAGTTCTTGGATAATCCCTAGTTTGTATAATACTAGAATGTAAATAAAGATTATGAGGCATTACAGTAGCTCCTAGTATACCAATAGATATATAAAAAGAATGCGAATTTTTAATTATTTCAGTAGTTGGTATAATTCCTTTTAAAATGGGAAAAAATTCTGGGTTAGAACTAATAATTTCAAAAATAAAACAAACTAATATTGTAAATATTAATGTTGCGACCACACTTTCAATATATCTGAACCCTTTATACTGAAAAAATAAAATAATTAAAATATCCAATGAAGTAATTAATACACCTAATGTTATGGGAATTCCAAAAAGTAATTTTAGAGCTAAGACAGAACCAATAATTTCTGCTAAATCACAAGCAGAAATAGCTATTTCACATAAAATCCATAAGATAAAACTTATCAAAGGATGGTAGTGATCCCTACAGGCTTGTGCTAAATCTCTTTCACAAACAATTCCTAATTTAAGAGCCAAATATTGCAATATAATAGCGAAAATATTAGATATAAAAATAACGGATAAAAGCATGTATCCAAATTTAGCTCCTCCAGCAATATCTGTTGCCCAATTTCCGGGATCCATATAACCTACAGCAATCAAAAGTCCTGGTCCAGTAAAAGCGAATAATTTTTTCCATTTTCCTGTTTTTTTAGGAACAGATACAGAAGAAAAAACCTCTGAAAGAGAAGGTGTCGTATTTTCTTTCCTCCATCCTTTATAAAATTTTCTATTTTTTTGCATAAAAACATAAAAAATATGAAAACATAAAGTTAACCGTTTTAATTTTTTATTATAAAATTTTAAAAAAAAGATTGCATAAAATAAAATTATTTTTTATATTTTATAAGGCTAATATTTTTTTCATGAAAAAAATAGCTATACAAGGGGTAAAGGGGTGTTTTCATCATGCAGCAGTTACCAGATATTTTGAAGGATGTCATTATCAATTGATGGAATGTTCTTCTTTTAGAGAGTTAGCCTATTCTGTAGGAAAATATAATGTAGATCATGGGGTCATGGCTATAGAAAATACCATAGCAGGGACTATATTGACCAATTATAGTCTTTTATCTGAATATAATATAAGAATAGTGGGGGAAATATATATTCCAATAAAACATCATTTAATGGCTTTAAATGGACAAAAAATAGAGGAGATAAAGGAAATATATTCTCATCCTATGGCTCTTTTACAATGTGAATTATTTATAGAAGAACATCCTCATATAAAAATATACAAATATTATGACACTGCTGCTGCGGCTCAATATATTGCTAAATATCAAAAAAAAGGTTTAGCAGCGATTGCATCAGAAGATGCGGCTAAAGAATATGGATTAGAAATTATTTATAGAAATATACAAACAATTCAAAGGAACTTTACTAGATTTTTTATTATTAATAATAATGTTTATAATAAACAAGAAAATGATTTTAATAAAGCTTCCTTAAAATTAAAAATATTACATACTGTTGGAAGTTTATCTCAGATATTGAGTTTGATATCTAGTTTGGGAATTAATATGACTAAAATACAATCTATTCCTAGAATACAAAAACCTTGGGAATATTCATTTTATGTAGATATTATATTTAATAATATAAAAGATTATGAGAGGATGAAAGTACGTATGCAAAGAATTCCATGTCTTCATCAACTATCTATTATGGGAGAATATAAAAATGGGATAATTAGAACTTAATGATTGTAGCAAAAAGAATGCATCAAATATCGGAATATTTTTTTTCCGAAAAAATGAAAGAGATTTATCATCTTGAAAAAAAAGGGATAGAAATTATTAATTTAGGAATTGGAAATCCGGATTTACTTCCCCCAAAGGAGGTAATTCATCAGATGAAAAAAGCCTCAGAACTATATAATGCGAATACTTATCAAAGCTATACAGGAATAGAAATGTTACGAAAAGCTATTTCTTGTTGGTATGAAAAGACTTATAAGGTGTCTCATATAGACCATAAAGAAGAGGTATTGCCTTTAATGGGGTCTAAAGAGGGAATTATGCATATAAGCCTATCTTATTTAGAAAAAGGAGATCAAGTTTTAATACCAAATCCTGGATATCCTACTTATACCTCTATATCTAGATTTTTAGAATCGGAAATTATTTATTATGATCTTCATGAAAGAGAAAATTGGTGTCCTAATATTCAATTATTGGAGAATAAAGATCTATCTAAAGTGAAAATAATGTGGATTAATTATCCTCATATGCCTACAGGTGCAACGATAACTTTTGAAAAGTTAGAAGAAATTGTTTTTTTTGCAAAAAAAAACCGTATTTTACTCGTTCATGATAATCCTTACAGTTTCATATTAAATGATCAACGTCCTTTGAGTATTTTTAATATTAAAGAAGCTAAAGATATTGCTTTAGAATTAAATTCTTTAAGCAAAAGTTATAATATGGCTGGATGGCGTGTTGGAATGATAATAGGAAAAAAAGAATTTATTAAAAATATACTAAAAGTAAAAAGTCAAATGGATTCTGGTATGTATTATCCCATACAAATTGGAGCTATAGAAGCAATGAATCAATATTCAGAATGGTTTAAAAGACTTAATATAGAATATTGTAAACGTAAAAAAATTATATGGGAAATATGTGATAGTCTCAATTTAGAATATAAAAGAAAAAGTGCCGGAATATTTATTTGGGCAAAGCTTACAAATTTAGATAAAAATGATCGTAAATGGTCCGATAAAATTTTTAAAAAATATTACATATTTATTACACCTGGAAGCATTTTTGGAGAAAATGGAAAAGGGTATGTGAGATTATCTATGTGTTGTCCTATCAAAATTTTGGAAAAAGCAAAAAATAGAATTTTTTCATGAATATTGGAATTATAGGTTTAGGTTTAATAGGTGGATCTATTAGTTTAAAATTACGAAAATCCAATTTTGGAGATAAATTTATAGGAACTGACTATAATGAAAAAAATGCTTTAATTGCTGTAAAATTGGGTTTTGTCGATGAAATTAGACCTTTAAAAGATCTGATTGTACAGTCTTCCGTCATTATTTTATCTATACCTGTCGATGGTATAGAAAAATTACTTCCAAATATTCTGAATACAATCAGGAAGGATACAGTTATTTTAGATACTGGATCGACTAAGTATACTATTTGTAAAAGTGTATATTCTCATCCAAAAAGAAGTCGTTTTGTTGCGACACATCCTATTGCAGGTATTGAAAATTCTGGACCACTTTCAGCGAATTCCGATCTTTTTTATAAAAAAAATTGTATTCTTTGTGACTCAGAACTTAGTGATACAGATGCTATATATATTACTGAAAAAATTTATTCTATTTTAGAGATGCGGATGATTTATATAACTTCTAAAGAACATGATTTATATATTTCTTATGGATCTCATTTACCTCATATCATATCCTTTTCTTTAGCGAGTACCGTTAAAAAATTTAAAAATAAAAAAAAAGTTTTAAATCATATGATGGGAAGTGGATGGGGTTCTACTACACGTTTAGCGAAAAGTAAACCTGAAACTTGGGTACCTATTTTTATTTCTAATATAAATAATTTGATTAAAGCTATAGATGTTTATATTGATCAATTAAGAATATTTAAAAAATATTTAAAAAATAAAGAATTTCATCATATTGATCAATATATAAAAAAGGCAAACGATATTATAAAAGACCAAAAATATGTATAATAAATTAAATGTATTGTTGTGATGGAAAAAGATATTTTGAATAATAGTGTAGACAGATCTTGGATTGAAAAATGGAAAAAACCTATAACTATCTCTGGTCCTTGTAGTGCAGAAAACGAACAACAACTACTAGAAACCGCTAGAAGATTGGACCATACTTATGTACAAATATTTAGAGCAGGGATATGGAAACCTAGGACTAAACCAAATAATTTTGAAGGTATAGGGAAAGAGGGATTGCGATGGTTAAAAAAAGTTAAAAAACATACAGGTTTTCTAGTGGCTACAGAAATTGCGAATGCAGAACATGTAAAATTAGCGTTATCTTTTGATATAGATGTTCTTTGGATCGGAGCAAGAAGTACGGCAAGTCCATTTACTGTTCAAGAAATTGCGGATTCATTAGAAGGAGTAGAGGATAAAATTATTTTAGTTAAAAATCCTATACATCCTGATATAGAATTATGGATAGGAGCTTTAGAACGTTTATTTATAAAAGGAGTGAGAAAGTTAGGGATTATACATAGAGGTTTTTCTCCATATAAAAAATTGAAATACAGGAATCAACCAAATTGGAATCTATTGTTAGAATTTCATAAAATTCTTCCTAGAATTCCTAGAATATGTGATCCTTCACATATTTGTGGAAATAAAGAAGGAATTTTAGATATTGCAAAAATAGCTTATCATTTTCAATATGATGGATTAATGATAGAAAGTCATTGTGATCCAGAAAATGCTTGGAGTGATGCTCAACAACAAATTACTCCTGAACAACTTTTGGATATTTTAAAAAAATTGACCGTATCAAAAAATTATACGAATAAAACTAAAAATGATTTAAATTCTTTAAGAATTTTAATTGATGAAATAGATGAAAATATTATTGCTCTTTTATCAGAAAGAATGAAAATATCCAAACAATTAGGAATTTTGAAAAAATCATACGATATATCTATATTACAACCAGATAGATGGAAAAAAATTATGAATAAATCAATCCTTTTAGGAAAAAAACTAGGTCTTTCTGAAAAACTTCTTGAAGGATTTTTCAAATTATTGCATCAAGAATCCATTAATATTCAAAATAAAATATAATGTCGTAGGAAAAGTAAACTTTTTAAGTTCTGTCATCAAAGAAAAAAAATGGCTTATTTATTTACTAGCGAATCTGTTTCAGAAGGACATCCTGATAAAATTTCAGATCAGATATCAGACGCTATCTTGGATCATTTTTTAGCATATGATCCAAAAGCAAAAGTAGCTATAGAAACTTTAGTGACTACGGGACAAATTATATTATCTGGAGAAGTGAATTCTAAAACTTGGGTCAATGTTCATAAAATAGCTCGTGATATTATTAGAAAAATTGGATATACTAAAAATGAATATAGATTTCATGCAGATTCTTGTGGAGTACTTTCTTCTATTCAAGAACAGTCTATGGACTTATTCCATGGAATACAAAGTGATCAAAAAGAAAATCAAGGATCTGGAGATCAAGGAATAGTATTTGGTTATGCGATTAATGAAACAGAAAATTATATGCCTTTATCATTAGAAATGTCTCATCATTTATTACGGGAACTTTCATATATCCGAAATGAAGGAGTACAAATGCCTTATTTACGTCCAGATTCAAAATCTCAAGTAACTTTAGAATATTCGGATAAAAATATTCCCATACATATTCACGCTATTGTAATATCTACTCAACATGATGAATTTGACACAAAAGAAAAAATGCATCAAAGGATCGTTCGGGATATTAGAAATATTTTGATTCCAAGGGTACAAAATATATTATCGAAGGATATAAAAAAATTATTTACAGATAAAACGAAATATTACATCAATCCTACAGGTCAATTTGTTACTGGAGGGCCTCATGGAGATACGGGAATTACCGGAAGAAAAATTATTGTGGATACTTATGGTGGAAGGGGGTCTCATGGAGGAGGAGCTTTTTCTGGAAAAGATCCTTCTAAAGTCGATAGATCTGGAGCTTATGCAGCAAGATATATTGCTAAAAATCTTGTTGCAGCAGGAATTGCTGATGAATTATTAATACAAATATCCTATGCCGTAGGTGTAGCGGACCCTATAGGAATTTTTGTAAATACTTATGGGACCTCTAAAATAGAACTTCTTGATGAAGAAATTGTAGTAAAAATAAAAAAAATTTTTGATTTTCGTCCTTACGCCATAACAAAAAAATTAAAATTACGTCATCCAATATATGAAGAAACAGCTGTATATGGACATATGGGGAAATGTCCAAGAAAAGTACGTAAGTATTTTTATGATATAAAAGGAAATCAAAAAGAACAAGAAGTAGAACTTTTTACATGGGAAAAATTGGATTATTTACCTGTGATTCAAGAAGTTTTTAATATTTAATTCAAAAAAAGGTATTTTTAGTTAAATTTTTAACTATGTCTTACAATTTATTGAAAGGAAAAAAAGGAATTATATTTGGGGCATTAGATGAAAATTCTATTGCTTGGAAAGTAGCAGAACGTGCTTATGAAGAAAAAGCATCTTTTATTTTAACAAATACTCCTGCCTCTTTAAGAATGGGGAAAATTAATGAATTATCACATAAAACAAAATCTATGGTTATTCCTGTGGATGCTACATCTATCGTAGATCTAAATCTTCTTTTTGATAAAAGTTTAGATCATTTTGGAGGAAAAATAGATTTTATATTACATTCTATCGCTATGTCTATAAATATTAGAAAAAGAAATCCATATACATCTCTTAATTATGAATTTTTAAGAAAAGGATGGGAAATATCTGCCGTCTCCTATCATAAAATAATGCAAACTGCTTGGGAGAAAAATGCCATGAATCAATGGGGTTCTATAGTAGCTTTAACATATGTAGCTTCTCAACGAAGTTTTCCAAATTATGTAGATATGTCTGATTATAAGTCTTATTTGGAGAGTATTACACGTAATTTTGGTTATCACTGGGGAATCAAAAAAAAGGTTAGAGTAAATACAGTTTCACAATCCCCTAGTATGACAAAATCCGCAAAATCTATTAAAGGGTTCAAAAAATTTTTTCTTTTATCTGAAAAAATATCCCCTTTAGGAAATGCATCAGCACAAGATTGTGCTAACTATATCATTACACTTTTTTCGGATTTAACAAGAAAAGTTACCATGCAAAATTTATATCATGATGGAGGTTTTTCTAATACAGGTATTATTGATGAAACAATGATTACAATTACATGATATTGAATGATTACAATTTTTAAAAAAATATGAAAAGAATTATTGCTCCATCCTTGCTTTCATCAGATTTAGCTTTTTTATATCGTGACATAGAAATGTTAAATAACAGTGAAGCAGATTGGTTACATATTGATGTTATGGATTCTTCTTTTGTTACTAATATTTCTTTTGGAAGCTTATTTATACAATATGTAAAAAAATATGCGAATAAACCCATGGATGTTCATTTAATGATTATGCACCCGGAACGATATATAGAACAATTTAAAAAATGTGGAGCAGATCATTTACATATTCATTATGAAGCTTGTATTCATTTAAATAGAACGATTTTGTCTATTAAAGAATCTGGAATGAAGGTTGGGGTAGCAATAAACCCACATACTCCTATTTTACTTTTGCAAGATCTTATTAAAGAGATCGATTTTGTTTTATTAATGAGCGTAAATCCTGGTTTTAGTGGACAAAAATTTATTAGAAACACATATAAAAAACTAGAAGAAACCAAAGATTTAATTTTAAAAAAACATTCTTCTGCACTTATAGAAATAGATGGAGGAATAAATTTAGAAAATGCTTCTTTTTTATTTAAAAATGGAGCCGATATTTTAGTATCGGGGACTACTATTTTTTCTAATGATAATCCAAAAAAAATTATTCATAAAATGAAATTCGGAGACCAATCATCATGATTTCTAAAGAAACTATAAAAAAAATATTTTCTGTTTCTTGTATAGAAGAAGTAATCGGAGATTTTATTGTATTAAAAAAAAGTGGGATAAATTATCGAGGACTTAGTCCATTTTCTAATGAAAAAACTCCTTCACTTATAGTTTCTCCTACAAAAAAAATATGGAAAGATTTTAGTTCAGGAAAAGGGGGGAATATGATCACTTTTCTTATGGAACATGAACATTTTACTTATGTAGAATCCTTACATTATTTAGCTAAAAAATATGATATCAATATTTATGAATTTAAGAATAGTAATAATGGATATTATTATAATACAAAAAATAATAATTTATACTTGATACAAAAGTATGCTAAATGTTATTTTAGTTACCAATTGCATTACACTCAAGAAGGTAAAGAAAATGGATTGAATTATTTGATGAAAAAAAGAAAATTGAATATAAAAACTATTCATGAATTTGAATTAGGTTATGCTCCTGCTTCCTGTAATTTATTCACTGAAACAGCTTTAAAAAAAGGATTTAGTATTACGGATTTAAAAAAATCTGGTCTTACTAGATTCAAACAATCTAATTCTTTTGACTGTTTTCGTAAACGTGTAATATTTCCAATACAGGATATATATGGGAAGGTTATAGGTTTTGGTGGAAGAACGATTCATAATTATTCACGTTACACAACAAAATATCTAAATTCATCCGAAAACGATATTTTTCAAAAAAGTAAAATTTTATATGGATTATTTCAAGCTAAAAAAAAAATTTTTCAAGAGGGGATTTGTTATTTAGTAGAAGGATATACGGATGTTCTTTCTTTACATCAATCTGGTATAAAAAATGTAGTTTCTTCTTCTGGTACTTCACTGAATATAGATCAAATAAGATTGATTAAAAAATTGACAAAAACTATTGTTCTTTTTTACGATGGTGATTTTTCTGGGATTCAAGCTTCTTTAAGAGTCATTAATATGTGTTTGGAACAAGAAATGAATATACGTATATTATTTCTTTCCAATGGAGAAGATCCAGATTCTATTTCTAAAAAATATTCTTCTTCTCAATTGAGAGATTTTATCGTAAAAAATAGTTATAATTTTGTTTCTTTTAAAAAAAAAATATATGAAAAATTTCACAAAGATGATCCAGTGAAAAAATATTATTTAATTTTTAATATTTTAAATAGTATTTCAAAAATATACAATCCTATTCAAAGAGAATTATATATACAAGAAACTTCTAAAATATTTAAAATTTGTCAAAAAGTTCTAATTTCCGAATTAGAACGAATTTGTAAAAAAAAACGGGATAAGTCTCCTCTTTATAAAAAGAATTATCCTGTATTTTCAAAAAAAAACAAAAATATTATTTGTATCATTGAAGAAAAATTGATTCATTTAATTTTAAATTATGGAGATCAAATAGTAAAAAAATATGGTAATCATACTAACACTACCATTTTAGAAGAAATAAGACATACTTTGCAATACTATAATTTACGTTTTTCTTTGAATGATCATCAGAGAATATTTGATCAAATTTGTTTACACAAAGATAAAAAAGTAAAATTAGAAAATTTTCAATTTTTGCAAAAAAAACAAAAATCTTATTCATTATCCAATCAATGGAAAATAAAAGGGATTGAAGTTCCTTCGAAAGAGGAAAATTTATCTCAATATCTCATAGATATTATATGTATTTATAAGGCACAATATATTTTAAAATTAATTCAAAAAGAAATCAGTAATTTTAATAAATTAGGGAATAATAAAGATATTATAAAAAAAATCATGCATTTAACAAAATTAAAAAATAAAATTAATAAAAAATTACATAGATTGGTTTGAGTAAAAATAAATTATTGCTTCATTTTTTATTTTTGATACTTAGAATAATTTAGGTAAATTCGTCCCTAATAAGTAAAAATAAAAATGATGAATACAACATTAATTGGAAAACAAGCTCCTAATTTTACAGCTAGTGCTGTATTAAATGGAAAAGATATTGTACAAAATTTTACGTTAGAACAGTTTAAAGGAAGAAAATATGTATTGCTTTTTTTCTATCCGAAGGATTTTACTTTTGTATGTCCCACAGAAATATATGCCTTTCAAGAAAAAAAAAAGGATTTTGAATATAGAAATGTAAAAATTATAGCTATATCTACAGATTCTGAACAATCTCACTGGGCTTGGTTACAAATTCCAAAAGAAAAAGGAGGAATATATGGAGTCAATTATCCTATAGTTTCTGATATCAATAAAACTATATCTCATAATTATGGGGTTTTATCTGGAGATTGGATTTGTAATGAAGAAGGGTTGATGAAATCTACGGGAGAACTGATTTCTTATAGAGGTTTGTTTTTAATAGATAAAGAAGGAATTGTACGACATCTTTTAATTAATGATTTTCCTTTAGGTAGGAATATTAATGAAGCCATTCGTATGATAGATGCACTTCAGTATTATGAAAAGAGTGGAGAAGTATGCCCCGCTAATTGGATAAAAGGAAAAAAAGCTATACAGGCTAGTCATAGTGGAATTATAGATTATTTTTCATCATAAAAATAAAAAGGTAAGGTCTTTGTTGTGAAATAATAAAAATATGGGTAAAAAAAAAATAGCCTTTTATACCATGGGATGCAAATTAAATTATGCAGAGACTTCTACTATAGCAAGAACTTTTTCAAAGTTAAATTATGAACAGGTTTCTTTTAAAAGTTTTGCAGATATTTATGTGATTAATAGTTGTTCTGTAACAAAAAATGCAGATACTAAATTTAAGTACCTTGTTCGTTTTTTTATGAAAAAAAATGCAAAATCTTTTATTATTGCGATCGGATGTTATGCACAAATTCATCCTAAAGAAATTTCTTATATTCGAGGGGTAGATCTCGTGTTGGGTGATAAAGAAAAATTTCAAATAAATAACTATATTGATCCTGTTCATTTATTGAAAAAATATCCTGCAAAAATTATTTCAACAAAAATAAATTCTGATTTTTACTCGTCCTATTCTATAGGAGATCGAACTCGTTCTTTTTTTAAAATACAGGATGGATGTGATTATAAGTGTAGTTATTGTATCATTCCCATGGCAAGGGGTTATTCTCGTTCTGAAAGCATAGAAAATATTTTGAAAAAAATTCAGTTTCTGATTCAGAAAGGAGTAAAAGAAATTGTATTAACAGGGGTAAATATTGGAGATTATGGAAAAAAAATATATGGAACCAATGAACGTCGTACTTTTTTTGATTTAATAAAGGTTATAGAAGAAAACATAAAAGAAAATGATGTAAGAATACGTTTATCCTCTATAGAACCTAATTTATTAAAAAAAGAATATATTGAGTTTTTATCTAAAAGTAAACATTTTGTTCCTCACTTTCATCTTCCTTTACAATCTGGAAGTAATGATATTTTGGGAAAAATGCAGAGACGTTATAGACGAGAATTGTATCAAGAAAAAGTACAAAATATACGGGATTTTATTCCACATGCTTATATAGGTTCAGATATTATTGTGGGTTTTCCTGGAGAAACACATAGACATTTTTTAGAAACTTATCATTTTTTAAAAAAATTAGATATTTCTTATTTACACATTTTTTCTTATTCTCAAAGACCTAAAACAAAATCTATAACGCTACAGGAACATATATCTAAAAAAATACAATGTAAACGGAACAAAATATTAAGAGCTCTTTCCCAACATAAATATCTTTCTTTTTGTCATAAACAAATTAATACCAAAAAAACTGTTTTATTTGAAAAAAATGATAAAAATGAAAAATATTTGTATGGATATACAGAAAATTATATTAGAACAAAAATTTTTTTTAAAAATATGTATATCAATACTTTACATAAAGTACTTTTAATAAAAGTAGATACAGATGGGGTTATGATTGCTCAATCTATAGAGAATAATTTGGATAAATACACTCTACATTAAAAATTTTTTTAAAAGATTTTTTTACTAAATATTTTACCTCATAAAAGGAGATAGGATGGTTTAATTCTTCTTTTAAAGAAGTCATTTCTTTATTTATAAGACCACAAGGAATAATATAATCGAAATACCGTAAATCTGTATTTACATTTAAAGCAAAACCATGCATCGTTACCCAACGACTCATTCTAATTCCTATAGAACATATTTTTTTATAGGATATTCTTTTTTTTTCTCCTAACCAAACTCCTGTTTTTCCTGTTTGTCTCCCTCCTTTTATTCCATAATATTTTAAAAAATGGATAATTACTTCTTCTAAAAAACGTATATATTTATGAATATCTGTAAATAAATCATCCATATTTAAAATAGGATATACGACTAATTGTCCAGGCCCATGGTACGTAATATCACCCCCTCTATCTGTTAGATAAAATGTTGCTTCTATTTTTTTTAAAAAATCTGATGATACTAATAAATGTTGATATTTTCCATTTTTACCTATAGTATATACATGTGGGTGCTCCACAAATAATAAATATCCTGTAATTTGGTTTTTATCTTTATTTATTTTTTTTTGTATAAGTTTATTGAATAATATTTTCTGATAATCCCACGTTTCTTGATATCCTTTTTTTCCTAAGTCTTCGAAAAAGAGGATTTTTTTTTTCATATTTTTTTTTTTTTAAAAATTTATTTAATATAATCAAAAAATGTACTTTCGTATATAACATATGGGCTTTTCCTATGAAAAAAATAAGAATATTTTTATGCCCCACTTATCAGAACAACAAATTATACGTAGAAAAAAATTAGAAAAAATAAAATTATTAGGAATAAACCCTTATCCATCTAAAGAATATGTAATTACAAAAAATATTTGTAAAATAAAAAATAATTTTATAGAAAAAGAACCCATCAGTATAGCCGGACGTTTAATACGTTTACGTATTTTAGGAAAAGCTTCTTTTGGAGAAATTAAAGATCATACTGGACGTATACAAATATATTTGAATAAAAATTTATTGTCCTCAGAAAATATTAAAAAAGAGGATTCATATAATATTTTTTTAAAAAAACTTCTAGATATAGGAGATATTATTGGAGTGGAAGGTTTTTTATTTAAGACGAAAATGGATGAAATGACTATCCATGTACAAAAAATCACTTTATTGTCTAAATCTTTACGACCTTTACCACAAGTAAAAATAGATAAAAATAAAAAAATATATGATGCTTTTTCCAGTACAGAACAACGTTATCGTATGCGTTATGTAGATATTATGGTGAATGATCATGTCAAAGATATTTTTTTAAAACGGACTCGGATCATACGAGAAATTAGAAATTTTCTAGATCATAAAGGGTATCTAGAAGTAGAGACTCCAATTTTACAGTCCATTCCTGGTGGAGCTATAGCTCGTCCTTTTATTACTTATCATAATTCTCTTGGTATCCCATTGTATTTACGTATCGCTAATGAACTTTATTTAAAACGACTAATTATTGGTGGATTTCATGGAGTCTATGAATTTTCTAAAAATTTTAGAAATGAGGGGATGGATCGTTTTCATAATCCAGAATTTACTGTTTTAGAGCTTTATGTAGCTTATAAAGATTATTATTGGATGATGAAACTTACAGAAGAACTTATGAAATGTATTTACAAAAATGTACAAAAAAATGATCCTGAAATTTTTATAGAAAATCAGCTTATTAGTTTGAAAACTCCGTTTCCTAGAATCCCTATCTTGGATGCTATTCAAAAACATACTGGATTTGATCTGATAGATATGGAAGAGGATCATTTAAGAGAAGTTTGTAAAAAATTACATATAGAGGAAAATCGTAAAATGAGCAAAGCAAAAATGATTGAGACAATTTTTGAAGAAAAATGCGAAAAACATTACAAAAATCCTACTTTTATTATTGATTATCCTATAGAAATGAGTCCTTTAACTAAAAGGCATCGTAATAAAAAAAATTTATCAGAACGTTTTGAACTTATTATCAATGGACAAGAAATTGCTAATTCCTATTCAGAATTGAATGATCCTATCGATCAAATAGATCGTTTTAGAGAACAAATTTCATTATACAAAAATACAGATGAATCAATGTTTCTTGATCAAGATTTTATACGTGCTTTAGAATTTGGAATGCCTCCTACTGCAGGTATTGGTATTGGAATAGACAGATTGGTCATGTTACTCACAAAACAAAATTCTATTCAAGAAGTCTTATTTTTCCCTCAAATGCGTCCAAAAAAGAGAAAATAAGGATTTATTGATCTAATAATCCTAAGACTTTTAATCCGTTTTCCGTAGAAATTTTTACTAAAGAATCTATATCATAATAATGACAAGCTTCTAACATAACACGTAATTCTATCCAAAGATTTCCATCAGAAAAAGGTTTGTAGATATCACATATATTATCTGTTCCAAAAGCCACTATTATCCCTTCAGGAACCATTTCATCTACTGGAGTAATAGAATTATGACTTGGAGTCAAGCGTTCACTTCTAGTATGATCAATCCAAGCAATAGGACAAGATATAACCATTAAATTAGCTTTTTTCATCAATTGATATATTTCATACCTATATTTTCTAGTATGTGCAGCTAAAGAAATACTATGTATCGCTACTACTTTTCCTTGCATTCCATGTTCAATAGTTTTTTTTGCTAATTGTTCAGTTTCTTTTTCTTCACTAGTATTAAATTGATCTACATGTACATGTACTAGTTTTCCTTTATTTTTAGCTGTTTTTAGTAAAACATCGAGATGTTCCTCTTCTCTTCCATAATCTTTAGCGGGTAATCCTCCAATAATATCCACAAAATCTACGGATTTATCGAACCAATATTTAGCTTTTTTATCTAAAACACCTTTAAGAACTTGATTAGAAAAACGAATATGTATCGAATGATCATAATTATTTTTTAATTTTTTTGCTGCTTTTAATGCTCTATCTTCAATAATTTCATCCACATCAATAAAAGTACACAAAGCTTGTGTTCCTTGTTTTAAAAAATATTCCAAAGCTTTTTCCATACGAATATAAATATCCTCTTCTGTAGCTAAACGTTTCATTTCATCCACTAAATACCATTTTTTTTTAAGAGAATGATAAGAATATTGAAAATTTTTTTTGTTTAGAGTATAAGCTCTATCCAAATGAGCATGAGCATTTACCCATCCTCCTTTTTTTTTTACTTTTTCTAAAAATTTTTTTTTAGGATTCATTTTTACTAAATTAATATTTTAATCTAAATATTGGAAATCCAAATCACTTTTTTAGTTTGAAAAAAAGGTTCTTGAAAATAATTCATTAGAGGATATTCTATTGCATGAGGAAATTTTTTTAATTCCTCATAAAGGATTCCTCCTTTTAGATATAAGGCTCCATTTTGAATATGATTATTAGATTTGTATTTAAATTTATTTTTTATAAAATTATGAATTTTATATATTTTATCTACATATCTGCTAACTACAAAATCAAATTTATTTTCTAATTTTTCTGCACGTATACAAATAGCATGCGCATTATTTAATCTTAAATGAAAAATAATTTTTTCTAATATTTTAATTTTTTTATGAATAGAATCCACTAATATAAATTCTGTATTAGGAAAAACGATAGATAAAGGAATTCCTGGAAATCCCCCTCCTGTTCCTAAATCCATTACACTAGATCCAGGATAAAAAGTAAAAACTTTAGCAATTCCTAAACAAAAAAGAACATGTTTTTGATAAAAACAATTGTAAAATGTTTTTCTAGAAATAAGATTGACAGAAGCATTCCAATAGGCATATAAATTTTTTAAAGAGAATAATTGATCAATTTGTTTATTCAATAGATTTGGAAAATATTTTTTAATCAATTCCATATTCATAAATTTATAATCAAATTTATTTAGATTTGTAATCATTTCAAATTTTCTATCTATGAAAAATAGATTATCCCACCGTTTACAAAATATTTCTTATTCTCAAACTTTATATATGTCTCAGAAAGCTAGAGAATTAAGAAATAAAGGATACGACATTATTAACTTGAGTATAGGAGAACCTAATTTTTATCCACCGGATTTTATTTTAAATGCGGCAAAAAAAGCTATTGATGAAGGATATCATTACTATACTCCAGTATCCGGATATTTAGAACTTAGAAAAATAATATGCAAAAAATTTTATCGTGATAATGGGTTGAAATATACTCCATCTCAAATTGTAGTTTCTACTGGGGGGAAACAATCGATTATGAATGTTTTTTTATCTGTTTTAAACAAAAATGATGAAGTAATTATTCCCTCTCCCTATTGGGTAAGTTATTATCAAATGGTAAAATTGTGTGAAGCTATTCCTGTGATTATACCAACCAATATGAAAACAAATTTCAAAATTAATCCAAAACAGTTAGAAAAAGTTATTACTCATAAAACCAAATTATTTATTTTTAGCACACCATGTAATCCTACGGGGAGTGTTTATTCTTATCAAGAATTAGAAGATTTAGTAAAAATTTTTAAAAAATATCCAAAAATACTTATTCTTTCAGATGAAATTTATGAACATATTTGTTATGCAGAAAAACATACTAGTATTGCTATTTTTTCTGATATTCATCATCAAGTCATTACTTTAAATGGATTATCTAAAGCTTTTTCTATGACTGGATGGAGAATTGGATATATTGGTGCTACAGAATGGATTTCTAAGGCTTGTGAAAAAATACAGGGTCAAATCACTTCTTGTGCTAATTCTATAGCACAACGTGCAGCTATTTCTGCATTACTAGCTTCCCCAACGAAAATTGTAGATATGATCAAAGAATTTAAAAAAAGAAGAAATCTAGTTTTAGATATGATGAAAGAAATCCCTGGATTTCAGTTTAATAAACCGAACGGAGCTTTTTATGTCTTTCCAAATGTTTCAGATATTTTTGGAAAAAAATTCAATGGAAAAATTATTAAAAATTCGGATGAATTATCTAATTTTCTTCTTGAAAAAGCTCAAGTAGCTATTGTTAGTGGAAGTGCTTTTGGAGATAATGAAAGTATACGTATTTCTTATTCATCCAAAGATGATCAAATTATAGAAGCCTTTACAAGAATAAAAAAAGTATTAAAATAATAAATAATTGAATATTTTATATGTAGTATGGGTGGACGACCGGATTCGAACCGGCGACCCTCAGAACCACAATCTGAAGCTCTAAACCAACTGAGCTACGTCCACCATAATATGTTTTATTATACCAAATATATAAATCAATTCATTTATTGACAAAAACTTTCGATAATTTTTTTACAAAAAGAAAATAACTCACTATAAATCCATTTTAAGATGAATTTTTTTTCTTTAATAGGATATAAAAGATGAACATTAGCACCTGCATCTAAGGTAAAATAGAGATTTTTTTTGCTTTGTTTTCTAAAATCCCATACTTTATAAAGTACGTTAATTGTATTGGGTTTCATACATAAAAAATAGGGATCAGAGGTCATAATCATAGCATGAAGAGTCAAAGCTTCATGTTCTATTAATTTTCCAAATTCTTTAAAATCTCCCATTTTTAATATGGATATAAGTCTATTCATATTTTTATGAGCACATTTTAATCTAGACTTAGCATAAGGGTTATTACTCATGAATTGATGTCCTGTGGAACTTAATATTTTTTTAGGTGTTTCATCTATGACTAAAATAGTATCTAATATTTTTGTAAAAATGGGGTGGACTTTATAAGGATAAGGGATAGCATAAAGATTATTACTATTTTTTATAGATTTATGATAGCCCCAAACTACAAGTCCAGGATATATAGATCTACAGGCACTTCCAGATCCTAATCTGGATAAAAAAGAAGCTTTTTTTAAAAAAAAATCTTCTTTCAAAGAAGAAACTAACTTTTTTTCTATTTCCATGATACATAAAGATAAAGCACTCATGGAGGAAGCAGAAGAAGCTATACCACTACTATGTGGAAAATTATTATAAGTTTCTATAACAAAATTAAAATATTGTAAATAAGAACAATAAAATGAAATTCTATGAAAAAATTTTAAAATTTTTGGAAGAAAACTTTTTTTTTCTTTTCCAGAAAAAAAAAGTTTGATAGATCTTTTTTTTCTTTCTATCATAGAAAAACTTAATCTAGTTACCGTGTAAACCTCTCCTAGAGTGTAACTCATAGAAGAATTCAATGGAATTTGAATTTTATTTTGTTTCTTTCCCCAATATTTTATCAAAGCTATATTGGAAGGACTTTTTTTTGTTACTACTCCATTTGAAATTATAGAATATTTTTTTGTATTAAAAAAAAACTTTTTTTCAAATATTTTCACAAAAAAAACGATGTTATTCGTTATATGTTTATTTTTTTATATATTTTAACATTTTTTTATCGTCTAATTCTCCTTCAGAACGAGCAATTACACAACTAGCTAATCCATTTCCTATAACATTTACGGTAGTACGAGCCATATCCATTAATTCATCTATTCCTATAATAGCTAAAATAGGCCAATTCGGTAATCCGAAAGTAGCTACGGTAGCTAGAAGAATCACTAAAGAAGCTCTAGGAACTCCAGCGACACCTTTACTAGTTAAAATTAAAGTTAACCCTATAAATATTTGTTTACTAAAGCTTAAAGGGATTCCAGATGCTTGTGCTACAAATACAGTAGCTAAAGATAAATAAAGAGTTGTTCCATCTAAGTTAAAACTATAACCTGTAGGAATCACAAAAGCAATAATTTTTCTTGGAACACCTAATTTTTCTAAATTTTCCATAAGAAGAGGTAAGGCTGATTCGGAACTGGTTGTTGCAAAAGCTAAGGATACGGGTTCTGTTAATGCTTTTACGAATCCTTTTAAAGGAACTTTTATATATAAAATAATAGGAAATAAAACTACTATCAAAAATATCATCAAAGCAATATAAAGCGTCAATAATAATTGAAATAAATTATATAATATATCTAACCCCATATGTCCTACAGTATAAGCTATAGCGGATCCTATTCCTATAGGAGCAAAATACATAATAATTTTAGTAAATTTAAACATGATCTCTGAAAGACTCTCTGCAAATAACAATATCGGATTTCGTTTTTTTTCATCCAAAAAAACCATAGATATCCCAAATATGACAGAAAATACCACAATAGGTAATACATCTCCATGATATATGGATTTAATAAAATTTTCTGGAAAAACATGAAGTATCATTTCTTGCCAAGATTTGCTTTCTACTTTTGGTAATTGTTGCTCCGTTATTCCCTTAGGGATCACAATTCCTACTCCAGCTTGAGATATATTAATGGCAATTAGACCAATAAATAAGGCTAAAGTCGTCACTATTTCGAAATAAAGTAAGGATTTCCATCCCATACTCCCTAATTGTTTAATGTTAGAATGACTCGCTATTCCTACTACTAAAGTGGAAAATAATATAGGAGCTATAATAGTTTTAATCATCCTCAAAAATATTTGAGATAAAAATCTCAATTCTATAGCAATTTTTGGTTGATCTATTCCTACTTCTATTCCTATAATGATGGATAACAAGATCCAAGTGGTTAAATCTTTTTTCATAAAAGCATAAAATATGAAAATAGATATAACGAAATATCTGAATAAGCAAAGAGTAAATTTATCCAATCCTAAAAAAGATTGTGATAAGTGAATCAATCCATAGGATAAAACACTTAAAAATGCTAGTAGTAAAATTTTTTCTTTTTTTACTTTCATTCCAATACTCATTTTGTAAAATTCAACATATACGGAAACAGACCCGTAGGGACTCGAACCCCAACTTACAGAACCAAAATCTGCTGTGCTACCGTTACACAACGGGTCTAAAAATGTAAATATATACCATTTTTTTTATATTATAATTAGATCTAATTTTAAACTATTTTTTCATATTATCCGATATGAGAGTAATTTTTTCATTTATCAAAAAATATATGCATAATTTTGATTAAATTTAAATTAAAAATTATGTCTGTTAGAATACGTTTAAAAAGAATTGGGAAAAAACATAGACCTATTTATCATATAGTAGTAGCTGATTCTCGTGCACCACGAGATGGAAAATTTATTGAAAAATTAGGAACTTATAATCCTCATATGAATCCTCCTTACACCGTATTAAAAATGCAAAAATCGGTATCATGGTTAATAAAAGGAGCACAACCTACAGATACGGTAAGATCCATTTTTTCTAAAAATGGGGTTTTATTTAAAAAACATTTATTAAAAGGAGTTAAAAAGGGTGTTTTTAGCCATGAAGTAGCAAATCATAAATTTGATTTATGGTTAAAAAAAGAAAAGACTGATAGTAAGTAACGTAACAGGAAAAAATCATCTTTTTTTTATGTAATGTAAAAATATAAAAAAAAGTCCTAAAATCATTCTATAATATCCGAATAATTTAAAATTATTTTTTTTTAGAAAAAACATAAAATATTTAATAGATATTATTCCTGTAATGAAAGCCACTATATTTCCAATAATTAATAATCCTATTTCTTGTAAAAAAAGTTCTCTAGATTTTATTGGATAAATCAAAAATAGACGAAAATTAAATGGAAAATTGAAATAAGTTAATTTAAAATAATAATCAAATAATTTTTTACATGTAGCCATGATAATCACTGGGATAGATAAAAAAAAAGAAAATTCCATTGCATGTATTCTATGAATATTTTGTAGCATACAAGTAGTTATAGTAGTAGCACTTCTAGATATTCCTGGAATAATAGCTAGACATTGGCTTATACCAATGATAAAAGATTGAAAATAAGTAATACAATTACTTTTATAAAAAAAATTTTTTACATAATAATTTTCTACTAGTAAAAGGACTATTCCTCCTATAAAAATAGAAATAGCGACAATCAATGGATTGTATAAAAAATTGGGGATATTTTTCAATAAAAAACCAAAAATTCCTATAGGAAAACTAGCTATTAAAATTTTTATATAAAAATCCCATGATTGAAAAAATAATTTTTTTCTATAAAAAAAAACAACCGAAAAAACAGCTCCCATTTGAACAGATATTAAAAATAAATTAGTAATTTTTTTTTCTAATATACCCATCATAGATGCTATAAGGATCATATGTCCTGTAGAAGAAATAGGAAAAAATTCTGTAATACCTTCAATAATACCTAATAATATGTATTGAATGTATTGAGTATAATTCATTAATGATTTTTTTTATAATATATTAAAAAAATTAAATATCAATTTTTGCATAAATAGCATGTTTTTCTATGAAATCTCTACGTGGTGGGACTTCATCTCCCATTAATATGGAAAATATTTTCTCTGTTTCATCCAGGTTATTTATATGAACACTACGTAAGGTTCTTTTTTTGGGGTTCATAGTCGTTTCCCAAAGTTGTTCTGCATTCATTTCTCCTAATCCTTTGTAACGTTGCACATTGATATTTTTTCTTCCTCCTATTTTATGGATAATTTTTTCTCTTTCTTGATCACTCCAAGCATATTGATAATAATTTCCTTTTCGTATTAAATAAAGTGGAGGCGTAGCAATATAAATGTGTCCTTTTTCTATTAATGGTTTCATATACCTAAAAAATAATGTTAAAATTAAAGTAGAAATATGACTACCATCTATATCCGCATCTGTCATAATAATAATTTTATTATATCTAAGTTTTTGAATATTTAAATTTTTTTTCTCTTCTTCTGTAGTAGAAATAGAAACGCCTAAAGAAGTAAATATATTTTTTATTTCTTCATTTTCAAATATTTTATACGTAAGAGCTTTTTCTACATTAAGAATTTTACCTCTTAAAGGTAAGATAGCTTGAAAATTTCTATCTCTTCCTTGTTTAGCCGTACCACCTGCAGAATCTCCTTCTACTAAATAAATTTCACAATTTACTGGATTATTACAAGAGCAATCCGCTAATTTTCCAGGTAAAATACTATTGGATATAATATTTTTTTTTTGTATTAATTCACGAGCTTTTTTAGAAGCTTTACGTGCTTTAGCGGCTAAAAAAATTTTAGAAATAATTTTTTTTCTATCATTAGGATATTCTTCTAGATAATTGTTCAATCTTTCTCCAACAATTTTATCTACAATTCCTCCTATTTCATGATTGCTTAATTTTGTTTTAGTTTGTCCTTCAAATTGCGGATTCATTACTCTTATAGATATTATGGCTGTAAGTCCTTCTCGGATATCCTCTCCCGTACATTCTACTTTATCTTTAGTAGTAGAAAATGGGACCTCTACATATTTTTTTAATGTTCTGGTTAAAGCTCTTCTAAATCCAGTAAGATGAGTACCTCCCTCAGAGGTATTAATATTATTAACATAAGAATAAATTTTTTCTTTGAAAGAAGTATTATATTGCATCGCCACTTCTAAAAAGGTATTTCCTTTTTTTTCTTCAATAAGAAGAATATTTTTTGTTAAAAATTCTTTATTTTTATCTATAATAGTAATATATTCTTTTAATCCATTTTTAGAAAAAAAATATTCTTTTTTAGGAAACTCTTTATTTCTTTCGTCTTTTAAAAATAAGCACAATCCTTTATTTAGAAAAGCTAATTCTTGCAACCGTTTAGCCAATATTTCATATTTATAAGTGATAGAAGTAAAAATAGAATGATCCGCTAAATAATGAATTTTGGTTCCTTTCTTATGAGTTTTTCCTAAACATTTTACATTATCTATAGCTTTTCCTTTAAAATATTCTTGTTGATAAACTTTTCCGTTACGATAAACCGTCACTATAAGTTTTATGGATAAGGCATTCACACAAGAGATTCCAACACCATGTAATCCTCCAGATACTTTATAGGATTTTTTGTCAAATTTTCCACCAGCTCCAATTTTAGTCATCACTACTTCAAGAGCCGATTTTCCTTCTTTTTTATGAATTTCAATGGGAATGCCTCTCCCATTATCCAGGACGGTTATAAATCCATTTTTATGAATAGTTACCCATATTTTATTACAATACCCAGCTAAAGATTCATCTACAGAATTATCTATGACTTCATAAACTAAATGATGTAAGCCTCTGGATCCTCTGTCTCCAATATACATCGAAGGTCTCATTCTTATATGTTCAATTCCTTCTAGAGATTGTATGCTATCTGCCGTATAATCTGTTTTTTTATTATTCATAATTCATATTATAAATTTTTTATATATAAAAATTTATAGTTTTCTTTATATTAAAGATAGAAAAAATTTAAAAAATGTGAATTCGTGAAAATTTGGGAAAAAAAAATATATAATAATAATAAAGAAATAGAATATTTTACTTCAGGAAAAGATTCGAAATTAGATTTACTTTTAGCACCACATGATGTTATTGGGACTATAGCTCATATCATTATGTTAGAAAGTGTTGGATTATTACATAAAAAGGATTTAGAAATTTTAATAAAAGAATTACGTAATATTTATATACACGAAATATTAACTAATAATTTTAAAATAAATGAAGGAATAGAAGATATTCATTCTCAAATAGAATTTTTGTTAACAGATCGTTTAGGAGAAGTAGGAAAAAAAATTCATAGTGGTCGATCTAGAAATGATCAAATATTGGTAGATTTAAAATTATTTATTCGGACAAAAATGAAAGAAATTGTTTTAATGGTCTATTCTTTATTTGATTTATTATTAAAATTAAGTGAAAAATATAAAAATATATTAATGCCTGGGTATACTCATTATCAAATTGCTATGCCCTCTTCTTTTGGACTATGGTTTTCTGCATATGCAGAAAGTTTAATAGATGATATGTTATTAATTCATACTGCTTATCGTATTACAAATAAAAATCCTTTAGGGTCCGCCGCTGGGTATGGATCTTCTTTTCCTTTAAATCGTAAAATGACAACGGAATTATTAGGATTTGAAAATTTAAATTATAATGTAATATATGCTCAAATGGGACGTGGGAAAATGGAAAGGATAGTAACAGAAGCACTTGCTTCTTTAGCAAGAACTTTGAGTAAAATGGCCCAAGATATTTGTTTATATTTAAATCAAAATTTCAATTTTATTAGTTTTCCTGATTATATGACTACTGGATCTAGTATTATGCCTCACAAAAAAAATCCAGATGTTTTTGAACTTATACGAGCTAAATGTAATAGAATTACTTCATTACCCAATGAAATTTCTTTAATTACATCTAATTTATGTTCTGGATATCATAGAGATTTTCAAATTATTAAAGAAAGATTTTTACCTGTTTTCGATGAATTAAAAAAATGCTTTTTCATATTTAAAAATATGATTAATCATATCGTAGTAAGAAAAAATATTCTTAAAGAGAAGAAGTATCAATACATATTCAGTGTAGAAGTAGTACATCAACTTGTTAAAAAAGGATATTCATTTAGAGAAGCTTATAAAAAAGTAGGTGTAAATATTCAAAATGGATGTTTTGAGCCTTTTACGAAAGTTAATTATTCTCATGTAGGAAGTATAGGGAATTTGTGTAATAATAATCTTAGGGAAATGATGAAAATTTTGATAAAAAAATTTAATTTTGAAAAAAATAAAAAAGTCATTGAACGATTAATTTATGGTAAAAAAACATAAAACTATTTTTTTTTTATAGATTTTTTATATAACCATTCTTTTATTTTTTTATGATGTCCGGATAAAAGAATTTTTGGGACAGACCACCCTTTATAAATAAAGGGACGTGTGTAAATAGGATTAGCAGCCAAGTTTTTTCTTTGAAAAGAATCTGTTTCCATAGAATCTGGATTATTTAGGACACCAGGTAACAATCTGGAAATAGACTCTACTACTACAGCGGAAGCTAATTCACCACCAGATAAAACATAAGGACCTATAGATATTTCTTGAGTAATTAAGTGATCTCTAATCCGTTGATCAATTCCTTTATAACGACCACAAAGAATTATAATATTTTTCTTTTCAGTTAAATATTCCGCATATTTTTGTGAAAAAAGTTTTCCATCAGGAGTCATAAATATTGTTTCATCATAATCTCTTTCTGAAAATAGTTGATGAAAACATTGATATACTGGCTCTATTCGAAGAACCATCCCCCCCTCTCCCCCATAAGGATAATCATCAATTTTTTTACGATGTCCTAAACCATATTTTCGTAAATTATGAATATAAATTTCTAGTATACCTTTATTGATAGCTTTTTTAATAATAGCATGTGAAAAAGGGCCATGAAGTATTTCAGGTATTACGCTAATAATATCTATACGCATAAAATACAATATACATTATGATAATGAAAAAATTTTACCTTTGTGAATAATTTGTAAGAATGAGTTGTATAGTATCTATAGTAGGACGTCCTAATGTTGGTAAATCGACCCTATTTAACCGTATAGTAGGACGAAGAAAAGCTATCGTTCATGTAAAAAGTGGAGTTACAAGAGATCGTATCTATGGAGAATCTGAATGGAATGGGGTACATTTTTATATAGTAGATACAGGAGGGTATACTTATAATATGGATAAAAAGGATATTCTTCATCAAGAAATTAAAAAACAAATTTTAATAGCAGTAAAAGAAGCTGATGTCGTTTTATTTTTAGTTGATATACAAATAGGATTAATAGATACCGATATAGAAATCTCACAAATACTTAGAAAGTGTCAAAAAAAATATATTATATTAGTAGTCAATAAAGTAGATAACGGAAAATATATGTATTCTGATACAGACTTTTTTCGTTTAGGATTTGATAATTATTACTGTATATCTTCTATAAATGGAAGTGGTACGGGGGAATTACTAGATAGAGTAATAGAAATAATAGTAAAAGAAAAAAAAAAACCAAAAATAGAAAAAAAAGAAATGATTCCCCGTTTTTCTATAATAGGACGTCCTAATGTTGGAAAATCAACATTGATTAATTCTTTTTTAGATAAAAATCATCATATTGTAACAAATATTTCTGGTACTACTATAGATAGTTTAGATGTTTTTTACAAAAAATTAGGATATAAATGTATTTTAGTGGATACCCCTGGAGTAAGAAAAAAATCAAAAATTAGTGAAAATATTGAATTTTATTCTACGATGAGAACGGTAAAAACCATTGAATATACAGATATTTGTTTTTTAATGGTAGATGCGTTTCGTGGATGGGAATCTCAGGATAGACATATTTTTAAATTAGTTGAAAAATATCAAAAAGGAATAATAATTCTAATTAATAAATGGGATTTATTTAGTAATAAAAATCAATTAATGAAGAAAAATTTCGAAATTTTTATTCGAAAAAACATAGCTCCATTTGATAATGTTCCGATACTTTTTATCTCAGCTAAAGAGAAATATGGGCTATCCAATATTATTCCCATAGCTTATCAAATTTTTGACATACGTAAAAAAAAATTAAAAACAAAAATTTTAAATAGAGTAATGTTACCAATTATTAAAAAAAACCCTCCTACTTCTATAAAAAAGAAGTGTATTACAATAAAATATTGTACGCAGTTGCCTACATATACACCTAAATTTATTTTTTTCTCTAATTTTCCTCAGTATATTAAAGAATCTTATAAAAGATTTATTGAAAAAAAAATTCGTTATTTTTTTGATTTTAAAGGGGTTCCTATACAAATTTTTTTTAGAAAAAAAAAATAATTTCATATTTGTTTTTAAGTGATAACACATTTAAGAGGAAAATTAATTGAAAAAAATACATCTTATTTAATCATAGATTGTAACGGAATAGGATATTATATTCATATATCCTCGTATACCTATTTTTCTTTCTTAGAAGAAGAAGGAAAAGAAATATATATATATACTTATTACTTTATTAAAGAACATCAACATGTTTTGTATGGTTTTATTGATAAAATAGAAAGAAAAATATTTACTCATTTGATATCTGTGAATGGTATAGGTCCAAGTTTAGCTCTCACTTTATTATCTTCATTAACTCCATATGAAATAGAAAAAACTATAGAGAAAGAAGATATAAAAGGATTACATAAGGTTAAGGGGATAGGGATAAAAACGGCTAAAAGAATTATCATAGAACTTAAAGATAAATTGAATCATAGTAGTAGTATTGATTCTAAAGAAACAAATATCAATTTTTTAGAAAAAAAACCTTCTTTTATACAACAAAAAGAAGCTTTAAGTGCTTTGATCGTTTTAGGTTTTTCTCCTAAAAAATCTCAAAAAGTTTTGGAATCTATTTTAGATAAAAATCCAGAATTTACTGTAGAAAAATTAATCAAAGAATCTTTAAAAAAATTGTAAAAAATTATTGCCCAAAAAAAATAATATACTTTTTTTTTTTCGTGTAAAATTAATTAATACTTACCTCTTTTCTTTATATTATGATATTATGAAACTTTTTTATCCATCAATTATAGTGATTCTTTTTGTATTATCTATTTTTGATCTTATTGTGGGGGTGATTAATGATGCCGTAAATTTTCTAAATTCAGCGATTGGATCTAAAGTAGCTTCTCGTAGAACTATCATGATTTTTTCTAGTTTAGGTATTTTATTGGGATCTATTTTATCTAGTGGAATGATGGAAGTAGCAAGAAAAGGTATTTTTAATCCTTCTTATTTTTATTTTTCAGATCTTACTTTTATTTTTTTATCTGTGATGATATCCGATATTATTTTATTGGATGTTTTTAATACTTTAGGGTTACCTACTTCTACTACAGTTTCTATGGTTTTTTGTTTATTAGGAGGAGCATTCATCATTTCCATAATAAAAATGTCTTCCCCATTAAATCATGAACCACTTCATCATTTAAGTCAATACATTAAAGCGGAGAAAATATTGACAATTGTAATAGGCATTTTTTTATCTATTATAATATCTTTTACTTCCGGAGCTTTGATTCACTATTTTATTCGTTTATTATTAAGTTTTGAATATAAAAATAGATTAAAATATGTAGGAGTTATATGGGCTGCTATTTCATTAAGTAGTATGACCTATTTTATCATTTTTAGAGGACTTCATAGTGCTTTACAAGGATTTAGGGAAGATCATTTAACAGGATTATCTTTATGTATCCAATATTTTATTAAGTGGATACACCATAATTTTTTTATTTTTTTATTTTTATTATTTTCAACATGGACTATAATTTCAAAAATATTCGTTTCTTTAGGATATAATATTTTAAAATTTGTTGTATTATATGGAACTTTTTCTTTATCAATGGCTTTTTCTGGAAATGATTTAGTAAATTTTATAGGAATTCCTATAGCTAGTATTCAATCTTATAAAATATGGAAAGAAGCAGGAAGTCCTACAGCAGAAAAATTCAATATGAAAGGTTTGTCTGATAATGTACAAGTTCCATCATTAGTGTTAATTAGCTCAGGAATTATTATGATATTAACACTTTTTTTTTCTAAAAAAACAAAAAATATCACCAGTACGGAACTTAATTTAAGTAGACAGAATGAAGGAAATGAAAAATTTTTATCTAATTCTTTTTCAAGAGGAATTGTTCGATTTTTTTTATATTTTGGAAATAAATTTTTTAAATTATTTCCGAAACGATTTTTGGTTAAAATAGAAAAAAATTTTAAACAAAAAATACAACAAGAGGATAATGTTGCTTTTGATCTAGTTAGAGCTTCTGCTAATTTAACTATATCAAGTATCTTAATATCCATAGCTACTGTACAAAAACTACCACTATCGACTACTTTTGTTACTTTTATGGTTTCTATGGGGACTTCTCTTTCGGATAGAGCTTGGGATAGAGAAAGTGCTGTTTACCGAGTATCCGGAGTTTTAAAAGTAATAAGAGGTTGGTTTTTAACCGGATTTATCGCATTTGCAATGTCAGGTATAACGGCCTCTTTTTTATATTTTTTAAAGGACTGGGCACTTATATTTTTTATTTTTTTAATTATATTTATTTTTTACAAAAATTATCAAAAATGTAAATATCAAAAATTGAAAGAAAAAAAAATTATTATTGAAATAGGGGTGATGAATTTAGGTAAAAATTTCATCAACAAAACTTCGGATATTTTAGAAAATTTTATTCAATCTATCGAAAATATTTATACGAAAAGTATAAAAGGAATTACTCAAGATAATTTAAAAAACCTTCAATATAATAGAACACACTTTTTAAAAATAAAAGAAAATTTTACGTATATACAAAATACTTTAATTCAAGTTATTAGAAATAATAAAAAAAATGAATCTATTTCTGCAGGTATACTTTATCTACAAAAATATAACAAAACAAAAGATATTATAGAATCCGCAGATATTATTACTTATCGGACTTTATTACATGTTATTAATAGTCATAAACCTTTAAAATATAGGCAAAAAAATAATTTAATGCTTCTAGATCATTTTATGATGCAATATTTCAAATTAATAAAACAAATAACCTTTTATAGAAATTTTAAACAAATAAAATTGAATCATACAATAAAAATTAAAATTCTAAAAACTATAGAGGATCAAATTAATCAACAGGTTATGGGGATCATACATCAAAAATATGGAACGAAAAATACCTTATTAATGTTGGACCTACTTTTGCAATCAAAAAAAATTACAGAAAAAATAGAAGAGATTCTTCTCCTATATCATAAGGTATAGGTAGTATTTTAAAAAAAATTAATACGAATACGCTTATTATCATCATATCATATTACATCCACACCCGTATGTCGGATAAATACATTATTACTAAAACTTCGAATTCATCAATATCAATTCCCCCTATTTTATGGTTTTAATGTAAAAAAAATGGATCTTATATTATTATCCCGTTTTTTTTGGCATATGATAAAGTAATTCTGTCATTACATCATATTATTATTCATAATGGATATTTTTTTTTACACAAAAATATTTTTTTCTCCATTAAAGGGGGTATATTATTATCTATTTATATTATATTAGATGGTAAAAATTCTTTCAATTTTTTTAAAAAAAATAAACAAAATTTGATATATACATAGGAAAGATTTTGAAATTCTTGTTCAAAGGAGTTTTTAAAAAAATTAGGAGTAAATAAATATATTTTTTTATTTACTTCTTTTATCAAACAAAGACATATTGATATAAAAAGAAAATATTTAATCAATCCTAATAAACCTCCTAACCATTTATTCAGTGGGTTCATCCATGTAAAAATAAAAATTAATTCGATAATTTTTTTCATTAAAAATGCTATAAAAATTATAAAAAAAAAGGATATTATTATAGAAATACCAGTAAAAAGTAATTTATTTTCTTTTTTTATAAAAATTTCTGAAAAATATTGAAAAATATCGATGCCTTTGTATATGCAAATAAATAAGATCATAAATCGAAATAATTGGGATATTAACCCTTTTTGGTATCCAAAATATCCTCCATATAAAACTATAATAATAATAATTAGATCTGTCATTAATATTTTTTTTATTTTTTATAAATATAAAAAACATGAAAAAAGAATTTATACAACAATTTCATATTAATTGGAATAAAGTCATTTTATATATACGAAATCATTTTGATATAGAAGGAAAAATTGATCTTATTGGAATTATTTATTTAATAGGAATTCAAGAATTAGGTAAAGGAAAAAATAGATTTTTTAATAGAGAAGATAAAATAAATATTTTACATATTGCTATATGTAGAATTTTAGAACCTTTTGGTTATTATGTGTTTATTGGAAGAGATAAAGAAGGATGGCCTCATTATTTATTAAAAAAAAATATTCCTTTTTTTAAAAAAAAGGGGAAACAATCTTTTTTCATTAAAAATGCTATTATTCATTATATGATTGAAGAAAATATTATTGATAAAATTTAAAAAAAAAATTATCATTTTTTATGGATAAAATAATGAATAAATTAAAAAAAGAAATACAAGAATTTAAGTACAAAAATTACGAAAATTTAGAATTATTTAGAATAAAATTTTTAGGAAAAAAAAAGGGGATTTTAACTCTTTTATTTAAAGAATTAAAAAAATACCCTATTAATAAAAGAAAATTTTATGGAAAAATTATTAATACTTTAAAAAAAAATGTTCAAAATAAAATACAAAGATATACTTCAAAAAAATCCTTGAAAGATGAAAATATGATCTTTGATCCTACTATTCCAGGAAAATCTATAGAAATAGGATCTATGCATCCCATATCTATTCTAAAAAATAGAATGATAGAAATATTTAGAAAAATTGGTTTTTTTTATGTAGAAGGCCCTGAAATTGAAGATGATTGGCATAATTTTACAGCTTTAAATATTCCTATTAATCATCCATCTAGGGATATGCAAGATACCTTTTTTTTATATAAAAATCCAGATATTTTATTGCGGACACATACTTCCTCTGTGCAAATACGATATATGAAAAAAAATAGTCCTCCTTTTCGGGTTTTATCTATAGGAAAAGTATTTCGTAATGAAACTATTTCCTCACGATCTCATTTTATGTTTCACCAAGCAGAAGGATTTTATATAGATAAAAAAGTTTCTTTTTCAGATCTCAAACAAACTATTCAATATTTGATAAACTCTCTTTTTGGAAAAGCAAAAATCCGATTTCGTCCTTCATATTTTCCATTCACAGAACCTAGTGCTGAAGTGGATATATATTTTGGAAATAATACCGGATGGGTAGAAATTATGGGGTGTGGAATGATAGATCCAAAAGTATTAAAAAATGTAAACATTGATTCAGAAATTTATTCTGGATTTGCTTTTGGAATAGGAATAGAGCGTTTATCTCTACTTATTTATAAAGTACATGATATTAGAATTTATTTTGATAATGATATACGTTTTTTAAGACAATTTAAAAGTGATTTTTAAAATATTATTTTTTAATAAATTTTCTTTGTCTAAAAATTTCATATAAAATTACTCCACAAGCTACTGAAACATTTAAAGATGACATCCCTTGTATGGATGGTATTTTTGTTGTTTCATAAGAAAGTTTTAAATATTTTTTAGAAATTCCATCTTTTTCATTTCCTAGAATGATAGCTGTAGGACCTGTATAATCAATTTGATACCAATAAATACTTGATTTTTCTGTAGATGAAACAATTTTTAATCCGTATTGTATTAAATATTCTATAGTTTTTTGAATATTTTTTTCTTTACATATTGGAATTTTAAATAAAGCTCCTGAAGAAGTTTTGATAGCATCAGATCCAATCATAGCCGTATTTTTTTTTGGAATAATAATAGCATCTACACCAGCACATACAGAAGTACGAACAATAGATCCAAAATTTCTGACATCTGTAATACGATCTAAAATGATTAAAAGTGGGTTTTTTCTTTTTTTATAAAACATAGGAAGTAAATCTTCTATATGATAAGTTTCGATTGGTGTAAATAGAGCAAAAACTCCTTGATGATTTTTATTTTTTAAATTATGAAATTGATTTTTAGAAACGGTATGAATAGGAATATTCTTTTTATTAGATAAATATATTAATTTTTTAATAAGAGATTCTTTTATAAATCCTTTTTTAATAAATAGTTGATGAATATTTTTTTTTGATTGAATAGCTTCTATCAATGGACGTATTCCATAAATAATTTCTAATTTTTTCTTATTCATAAATATTTTATTTTTTTTTATCAAAAATTTTTTTTAAAAATTTTTTAATAAAACATCGTAAAATATTTTTACAGAAAAAAAAAATAAACAATAAAAACAAAAGATATAAAATAAAAATAAAACCAAAACCTAAAACATAATTATTAAAATAATAGGATAAAAAAAAAGATATAGAAATGCTTAGTATAAAAAAAATAATTAAAAAAAGAATTAATAATAAAAAATTTAAAAAAATTTCTGTCATAATGAAAACAACAATTTTCATCATTTCATTTTTAAAAAATTCCAATTTTCTATTAATAAAATTTTTAATAAAGACGAACATTTATGAAATTAATAAATCAAACCGACTATTGTTTTAAGTTCCTAACTCCTCTTCTACTTGGTCCATTTTATCTATTTTATTTTTCCATTTTTCTTCAAAATTAGATTTAATTTTATGTATTTTTTTCCCAATTTTTTTACTAATTTTTTGTAAATTATCTCTTAATTTTTCAGTTTTTTTTCCTATTATATTTTTAATTTTAGATTCTTTTTTTGGAGATAATAAAATCCCTATTATTAAACCTGTCATTGTTCCTAAAATAACTCCTAAAAAAAAATTTCCTCCTTTTTTCATAAAAAAAAAACAATTTTATATTTACAATGGTTAAATTTAATCATACAATATTTATGCACAAAATTGTATTTATGTATTTAGGAAAATATTTTTATCTATGTTAGATATTAAAACAAATTTTTCTCTAAAAAATTTGAATACATTTGGAATTAATGTTTATGCACATTATTTTGTTAACGTGACACATATAGAATATATACCAAAAATTTTTGGTATATATTCTTCCATACCAAAACTTTTTTTAGGAAATGGAAGTAATATTCTTTTTTTAAAAAATTATTATCCAGGAATAGTCATAAAAATGGGTATAAAAGGAAAAAAAGTGATTATGGAAAACAATTATCAAGTAATTGTTAAAGCTTTTGGTGGAGAAAATTGGAATAACTTTGTTAGTTGGACGATAAAAAAAGGATTTAGTGGTTTAGAAAATTTATCATTTATTCCTGGAACAGTTGGATCTTCCCCTATTCAAAATATTGGAGCATATGGAGCAGAAATTAAAGATACTTTACTAGAAGTAGAAGTATATGAAACAGATAAAGGGATACTTAGAACCTTATCACGGGAAGAATGTAAACTAGAGTATCGTCATTCTTTTTTTAAAAATTCACATTTAAAAAATAAATTTTTTATTGTATCTGTTTCATTTTTATTAAACAAAAAAAATCACAAATTGAATACATCATCTATGGATCTTCAAAAAGAATTAAAACAGATGAACATTAAAAAACCTAGTATTTATGATTTAATTAAAGCAATATTGATTCTTAGAAAAAGAAAACTGCCCAATACAAAAAAAATTGGAAATGCTGGAAGTTTTTTTAGAAATCCTATAATAGGATTATTAGATTTTAAAAATTTAAAAAAGAAATATCCAACTATTACTGGATATCCTATATCTAAAAATAAAATTAAAATATCTGCGAGTTACTTAATTGAAAAAATGGGATGGAAAGGAAAAAAAATGGGGAAAGTAGGAGTATATAAAAAAAATCCTATAGTTTTAGTAAATTATGGACAAGCTAGTGGTATAGAAATATATTCTTTTTCAGAAAGAATAACTAAAGATATAAAAAAAAAATTAGGTATTTTATTAACTAGAGAAGTTCATGTCATTCGATAGTTCTTCTTTTTTTATTTATCTTTCCATATTTATGATGATAGGGTTTTTTATCAAACAATTTTAATCTATGTCAATAAATTTAGAAGAAAAATTAATCCAATATATACAAAATAAAATAAAAAAAAAACCTGATTTTGGAATTATTTTTTTAGAAAACCAATTCCTTCATACAATTATAAAGGAAATCAAAAATCCTATATCCATATCTTATGAAGAAGTTCAAAACTTTACACAAGAAAAATTTTATGGAAAATTGATATTTGGAGAAATAGAAGGAAAAAAAGTGGTTTTTTTCATAGAATTTAGTTCCTCTTTTTATTATGAAAATGAATATCCCCATTATTTTCCAATTGGAATTTGTAAAAAAATAGGCATAAATAAATTAATATTTATTAATACATCTGGGATCATAAATCCAAATTATCATAATGGAGATGTTATGTTGGTAAAAGATCATATTAATTTTTTTCCAGAAAGCCCTAATATGAAAAAATTTCTAAAAAATAATAATAATTTTTTTTGGATCAAAGAACCCTATGATATAAAAATGCTTGAAATAGCAGAAAATATTGCAATGAATCATAATATACTCATACAAAAAGGAATATATGTCGCTTTTCCATACCAAAATTATAAAACACCTGCAGAATATTCCATGATACGATCTATGGGTGGCGATAGTATTGGTAGGAATATTATTCCATACGTAATGATAGCTAAATATATGAATGTACGAGTTTTTTCTATTTCCATTCTGATGTCTTTATCGGAAAAGGAAACTTCATCATATTCTAAATTTATAGAAAAAAATATCCCTATTCTTCTTTTAATTTTTAAAGAATTTATTAAATTTTGTGATTAAAAAAAAACCTTATTATTATGTCCTATCCTATAATATATTTAGTATATTTTTTGTAATTTTAACAAAAATTTGTTTTATATTATCGTTTTCTAAAACTCCCGGAATTCCTAAATCCGAATATTCTTGTATTTTTTGTAAAATAGGAATCTCTCCAAGAAAAAAAATATTTATTTTTTTTGAAAAATTTTTAACTCCATTTTTTCCAAATAAATAATATTTTTTTTTATTGTTTAACAGATAAGACATATTTTCTATGATTCCAAGTATTGGAACATAAATAGATTTAATACGAAACATTCCTACAGATCTATGTACATCTGATAAAGCTACTTTTTGAGGAGTACTCACGAGGACTATTCCTTTTAAGGTAATTTCTTGTAAAATAGATAGGTGGATATCCCCTGTTCCTGGAGGTAAATCTATAATTAAAAAATCTAAAAAACCCCAATATGTTTCATGTATTAATTGTCTTAAAGCTTTAGTAGCCATAGGCCCTCTCCAAACAATAGCTTGCCCATATTTTGAAAAAAAACCTAAAGATAGAATATTAACTCCATACCTATGAATAGGTTTCATCACATAATTCCCTGTTTTATTTTTTTGTATAATACAAGAATCTAACTGATCTTCTTTAATATTAAACATTAATGGAATAGAAGGACCATAAATGTCTGCATCTAATAACCCTACCTTAAATCCCATTTTTACTAAAGTAACAGCTATATTAGTTGATACAGTAGATTTCCCTACTCCTCCTTTCCCAGAAGCTATAGCTATAATATTTTTTATTTTAGATATTTTTTCCGTATGAAATAATTTCATTTCTATTTTTAGACGTATTTTTTTATTTATATTTTGATTTTTTATAGTAGTGTAAATATCTTTTTCTAATTTTTTTTTTATATGCATAGTGGGATTAGATAAAATCATATATATTATGATTTCATTATGAAATACATCTATTTTTTTTACTATACCAGATTCAATAATATTTTTTTTATGATCAAAAATAAAAACATTTTCTAATGCTTTCGTAATTTTTTGTTTCATCCCAATATATGTTTTTAAGTACAAAAAAAATGTATAGATTTAATCTATATAATAATTGATATTTTGTATGTTTTTATATACTAATAAATTTACTAATATTCATACGACAATTATCGTTTTTAAATGGGGCCATTTAAAAAAAACAATGTTTTTAGAAAAATTTATTCTTTCTGATCAAGAAAGAAGATTTTTTTTTTCTTTATCAGAAAAACGAAAAAAAGAATTTTTAGGGGTACGTTATGCTCTAAAATATATAGGGATAAATATGAATATTTTTTACAATAAAAAAAGAAAACCTTTTCTTTATGATGGTGTATTAGGTAAAAAAAAAAGTATATTTCATTGAGTCATTCTTTTGAAAGAATAGCTATAGCCATTAGCTACTATCATATAGGGATAGATATAGAAAAATTACGAAAAGACAAAAAAATATTTAAAATAAAAAAAAAATTTATTAGAGAGGATGAATCTTTTTTTATTCATTCTTCTTACGAAGAAGATTATCTATATATTATATGGGGAATAAAAGAAAGTTTATATAAGTTAGATGGAGGACTTTCATACAATTTTTTAGATCACTATAAAGTTTCTCCTTTTTGCATAAAAAAGGATTATTGTATCTCTTGTTGGATCATAAAAGAATCCTATAGTAAAAAATTTTCTGCATTTTATAGAAAAATAGAAGAGCATTATTTGGTTTATATTATAGATAATGAATGAATGGATAAAGATTCTTTTATACCCTACAAATAATAGTAGTTTAATACATATTCTTTTAGAATTTATCGCTGTCATATTTTGTATATGCAGTGTAATTTTTGCGAAAAATTATAACATATGGTTGTATCCATTAGGAATAATAAGTACAATTATATATAGTTATTTAACTTTTTTTACTTCTCTTTATGGAGATTTTCTGATTAATATATATTATACAGTAATGAGTTTTTATGGATGGTATATATGGATATACAAAAAGGATAAAAACAATAAAAAAATACCTATAACATTTTCGGATACACAAGATTATGTATATACTTTTTTATTATTTGTTTTTACTTTTATTATTAGTATAATGGTTTATGGTTTTACTAGAAAAGTTTTATCTCATTATGATTGGATGGATATTTTAACAACGGGAATTTTTTTTTCTGGTATGTATCAGATGGCTATAAAAAAAGTAGAAAATTGGATATTTTTTATGATGGGAAATATCATATCCGTTCCTATTTATTTTTTAAAAGGTTTTATATTAACAGGTTTTTTATTTATTTTCCTTTCATTTATAGCTATAACAGGTTATATTGTTTGGAAAAATAAAGCAATAAAAAATTTATAAGGGGTTTTTCAGTATGTGATGAATCACTCCATAAATATTATCAAATTCTATTTCTTTTCTTTTTTGTATATTTTTTACTCGTATTTTCTTTTTTTCTATTTCATTTTTTCCTATAATAATAACAAATGGAATATGATTATCATTAGCATATTTAAATTGTTTATGAATCCTAATGAAATTAGGATATAACTGAGTAGAAATTCCTTTTTTTCTTAAAAAATTTATCATAGGATAGGCATATAAAACTTCTTCATCTCCGAAATTAATAAATAAAACTTTAGAAGGAAAATTAGAAATATTTTGTAATAAATTTTTTTTATCCATAGATAAATATATTCTATCTAACCCCAAAGAAACTCCTACTCCAGAAATATTTTTAATTCCAAAAAAACTAGATAGTTGATCATAACGGCCTCCTCCCCCAATAGAATTTTTTTTATCATCTACTTGATAATAATTATTATTATGATTATATGGATATATTTCAAATATAGTCCCTGTATAATAATTCATCCCTCTAGCTAAAGAAAGATCCCATTTTAATTTTGTTTTTTTTAAAGAAATTTTTTTTATCTTTTGAAAGATAAAATTAAGATCTTTTATTCCCTTTTTTCCTCTTTTATAAGATTGTAAAGCCTTGATGAAATATTCCATTTTTTTTGAAAAATTTTCTTTTTTATCTAAATCTAAAAAATAGGAAATTTTTTCAAAAGATTTGGGAGTAATTCCTTTCCGAAGCATTTCTTTTTTCACTATATGTTTTCCCATTTTATTCCATTTATCTAAAGAGGTAGTAAAATCTTTCCATAAATTATTTGATATTCCAGCAATTTCTATTAATCCACCTAAAATATCCCTATGATTCATATGTATGATAATAGGAAAATTTAATTTTGTAAAAATATCGTCACAAAGTTTAATTAATTCAATTTCTTGCCATAAGGATACGTCATATCCTATTATATCTGCATCACATTGATAAAATTCTCTAAATCTTTCTTTTTGTGGTTTATCTGCACGCCATACTGGTTGGATTTGATATCTTTTAAAAGGAAAAATAATTTCATTTCTATGCATACCAACATAACGGACAAAAGGAACAGTTAAATCATATATAAGTGCTTTATTGGATAAACGTGTTATTAAAAAATTATAAAGAAGATCCATAGTCATTTTTTTATTTTTTTTAAAAAAATTGGAAATTTCTTTTTTTAAAAAATTACCTGAATGAAGTAATTTAAACATTAAGTAATCCCCTTCTATTCCATATTTACCTATAAGAGTCGAAATATTTTCAAAGGAAGGAGTTGCTATAGGAGAAAACCCAAAAAGTTCAAATTTTTTTCTCATTACTTGAATGATATAGTTTCTTTTATTCATCTCTATAGATGAAAAATCTCTGGTTCCTTTTGGTCTATTATAATCCATTAGACATCATATATAATATGTTTATTGACACAAATCCTCATTTTTATTCTTTTCTTTTATAATAGGATGATCTATTTTTAGACTTTTTTTTTCCCCTTTTACTTTATAAGGAAGAGGAATATCGTAATTATCTTCTAACATATATTTTTGATTTTTATTATCATCAACTAAAGAATTAGAAGTAGGATGAATAGCTTTATTAAAGATATTTTTTTTTAAAAAAACCCCCTGATTTTTATCATCATATTGTTCGTACCTATTATAGGTATTTTTTTTATAATAAAAAGGTTCTATACTTTTATTTTTTGTAGCATAAGTAGTAGTATTAAGTCCTTTTGTTAATTTTTGTTTATTATAAGGATCTTCTAATCTATGAAATATTTTTTTTTCTTCATGATTAATAGCTCTTTGTACTTCCGTTGGAAATCCAGTTGCTACTATAGTAACTGAAATACTTTCTTCTAAACTTTCGTCTTCTCCTATCCCCATAATGATATTAGCATTATTACCAGCCTCTGCTTGTATATAATCACTAATGATTCCTATCTCATCTATCGTAATTTCAATTTTTCCTGAAACAATAAGTAAAAGAACATTTTTAGCCCCTTTAATTTTATTATCATTTAATAATGGAGAATCTAAAGCTTGTCCAACGGCTTCTTTTGCTCTATTTTCACCAACAGAAATAGCGGATCCCATTACTGCAGTTCCACTTTCTTTAAGAACCGTTCTAGTATCTCTTAAATCAATATTTTGTTTATAATGGTGAGTTATGACTTCTGCAATTCCTTTAGCGGCTGTAGTTAGTACTTCATCTGCCTTTGCAAAACCTGCTTTAAATCCAAGATTTCCATATAATTCTCTCAATTTATCATTATTAATCACAATTAGAGAATCTACATTCTTTCTTAAAGATTCTATTCCTTTTTGAGCTTGTTTTAATCTCATTTTTCCTTCAAAATGAAATGGAATCGTAACAATTCCTACAGTAAGAATTCCTTTTTCTTTAGAAATTCCAGCAATTATTGGAGCTGCACCTGTTCCTGTGCCTCCTCCCATTCCTGCTGTAATGAAGGTCATTTTTGTATTAGAATCTAAAATACTTTTTATTTCCTCTAAACTTTCTAAAGCGGCTTTTTCTCCTATTTCTGGATCTGCTCCTGCACCTAATCCTTCTGTTATAGAAGCTCCTAATTGAATTTTTATTGGTACGGGATTATTATTTAAAGCCTGTGCATCCGTATTACAGGCTATAAAATCTACACCAGTAATTCCTTGTTCAAACATATAGCTTAAAGCATTACTTCCACCTCCTCCTACACCAATTACTTTTATAGAAGCTGAACGATTTTTAGAAAATCCAAATGTAACGTTCTCTTTTTTTTGTATAAAATTTTCTTTTTTCATTTTTTATTATTCTGTATCATTCAGTATTTGACGGAATTTATCTGCCCAAATTTCAAGAAAAGATTTATTCTTCTTATTTTTTTTCTTTTTTAAAGAATGCTTATTATTTTCTTTATTTAAGTGAGTATTTTTATATTCAAATTGAGAAGATAAAATATCATCCTCATATCTTCTATCATGATTATTTTCCCCTATTACTGTTGTTGTAGTAGTACAAATATATTTTTTCTTATCTTCAATCCCTTTGATCACTAACCCTATAGATGTAGAATATTCTGGATTACTGATCATTCCATTTTCTCCTACAGCAATATGCTCATTAGAATAACCTATACGTACATCCATTCCAGTAATATATTCTGTTAAAGGACGAATATGTTTTAATTGAGATCCTCCTCCTGTCATTACTATACCAGCAATAAGTCGTTTTTTTTGTTCTTCATTTCCATAATTTTTTATTTCTATATTTACTTGTTCTAATATTTCACCTACTCGTGTATGAATAATTTTTGAAAGACGTTTTAAGGAAATCTCCTTGGGGTCTCTCCCTCTCAATCCAGGTATGCAAACAATTTCTGTTTCTTTATTTTCTCCAGGCCATGCTGATCCAAATTTTAGTTTTAATAATTCTGCTTGTCTTTCAATAATTAAACAATTAGTTTTAATATTTTCAGTAATCATATTTCCTCCAAAAGGAATGACTGCGGTATGACGAATAATATTATCTTTAAATATCGCAATATCAGTTGTCCCTCCTCCAATATCTACTAAAGCAACACCAGCTTCCCTTTCTTCTATATTTAAAACAGCCTCAGCAGAGGCTAAAGGTTCTAAAGTAAGACCAGATAAATTCAATCCTGCAGCTTTTACACATCTTCCAATATTTCTAATAGAAGAAATTTGTCCTACTACTACATGAAAATTAGCTTCTAAACGACTTCCATACATCCCTATAGGTTCTACAATTTCGGATTGACTATCTACTTTATATTCTTGTGGAAGTACATGAATAATTTCTTCTCCTGGGAGCATAACTAATTTATGTACTTGATTAATTAATTTTTGTATATCTTTTATATTAATAACATTTTCAAAATCTAATCTAGTGATATAATCATTATGTTGTAAGCTTCTTATATGTTGTCCTGCAATACCAACAATAACTTCTTTAATTTTTAAACCAGAACTATGTTCTGCCTCATTGACTGCTTCACGAATAGATTCAATTGTTTGAGTTATATTGTTCACTACCCCTCTATGTACACCTATACTTTTTGATCTACCGATGCCTAAAATTTCAATTTTATTATATTCATTTATCCTTCCTACCATAGCTACAATCTTCGTAGTACCTACATCAAGCCCTATAGCTATATCTTGATATTCCATAGACTTATCTTTTTTTTGCGACTACTTGGTCATTATATTGTAAATCAATACTTTTATATTGATTAATATCTATTTTATTTATATATTGCTTATAAAAAGCTTTTAATTTTTTCAATTTACTTTTAAAATTATTTAGATCTCCTAATATAATATGATGATTTCCTATTTTTGGAATTAAAATAAATATGTTAGACCCAATTTTTTTTTTTATACTAATAATTTGATGATTTAATAATTCATCAGAATTTATTGTATTTATTAAATCTACTAAATATTTTTTTTCTTTTTTTGAAAAAAATCCTTTTGCCAATATTACTTTTGAAGAATAAAAAGAAGAAAGTTCTAAATTTTCCGCTTCTTTAGTAAGATAATATTCTTGATTTCCATTTTTTATTCTTAAAATTGGTTCTTTTTGAACAATTTTAATATTTAGAGTTCCATCTACACTAAAAAATACTTCAGCTTTTTTTATAAAAGGGTAATTATTTAATTTTTTTTCCATTTTTAATATACATAATTGACCTATTTTTTTTTCAATTTTTTCTATTCTAGAAAATAGAATATTTTTAATAATCATTTCATTGATAAAACGATCATTTGATAATGGATGAATAATTATATTTAACTTTTTTAAACTTCTTTTTTTATGTATTTTTTTAGAAAAAGAAAATAAAAATATCATAAAAATTATATATAATATTAAAATAAGGATAAAGATTTTTTTTTTTTTTCTCATTTATTTATCCATATTTTTTATATAACCATTTTTTTATTGGAATAATTAAAGAATCAATATTACCCGCACCTATTGTAAGTATAATATCAAATTTTTTTTTTTCAATCTTTTCTAAAACTTTTTCGATAGTAGATACTTCTTTATTTTGATAATTCATTTTGATTTTATCTAATAAATAATGAGAACTAATTCCATCAATAGGTAATTCTCTAGCTGGATAAATATCTAATAAAATTAAAAGGTCTAATTTTTCTAAACTTTTTGCAAAATTTTTTTCAAAAAATTTGGTTCTACTAAATAAATGTGGTTGAAAAATACCTAATATTTTTTTATATGGGTAACACTTTCTAAGTGTACTAATTAGTGCGTTAATTTCTGTAGGATGATGAGCATAATCATCTATATATATTTTTTTTTTAGATTTATAATGGATAGAATATCTTCTTTTAATCCCTTTAAATAAAAATAAGGATTTTCTAATATCTTCATGATTAATTTTTAAATAATCAGATATAGCTAATGCAGCTGTTACATTTTTTAAATTATGTTTTCCTGGAATAGGTAATGGTAAAGATTTCCATGTTTCTTTTGGAGTATGAAAATCAAAATACCATTGATCTTCTTTTATAGTAAGATGATTCGAATAATAATTATCTTTATCTACATTTTTTCCTATAGAATAATATATAGCGTTTTTAATATTATATGGAAAAGATTCTTCTTTACAAAGAAAAATTTTTTTATAAGGATTTTTGATTTTATGGGAAAATTTGACATATGCCTGAATCAAGGTTTCTTTTTTAGGATAAGTATCTATATGATCTTGATCTAAAGACGTAATACATGCTATATTTGGAGATAAATATAAAAAAGATTGGTCAAATTCGTCTGCTTCTACCAAAAAAAAATCCGTTCCATTTAAAATAATATTAGATTGATAATTTTCAGATATTCCCCCTAAAAAAGCGGTAAATTTTTTTCCAGTACTATATAATATATGGCCTAATAAAGTACAAGTAGTTGTTTTACCATGTGTTCCTCCTATAGCTATACAAATTTTATTTTTTGTAATTAAACCTAATACTTGAGAACGTTTTTTGATATTTTTTCCATATTTTTTTATAAAATTCCATTGTTTATTATTTTCTGTTTGAATTGCTGGGGTATAAATAATTAAGCATTTAGTAGAATGGATCCATTTAGGTAAAAGATTGATATTATCATGATAATGAATGAAAATTCCTTTTTGTTCTAATTTATATGTTAAAAGTGTTCTATATCTATCATATCCATAAACTTTTTTACCCATAGAATGAAAATATATGGCTAATGAACTCATCCCGATCCCTCCTATTCCTATAAAGTATAAAGCCTCAATTTTTTTAAAATTCATAAAATAATTTGTAAAATTTCTTTAACAATATCGTTTGTTGCTTCAGGTTTTCCTAATTGTAAAATATTTTTACTCATTTTTTTTTTTTTTATAGAATCATTAAGTAGTTTGATAGTAGAATCTACTAATTTTTTTTCTATTTCCTCATTTTTAATTATTAAAGCGGCCTCTTTTTCCTCCAAAATTTTAGCATTTTTATTTTGATGATCATCAGAAGACCAAGGAAAAGGAATTAATATAGAAGGTTTTCCTATTAAACAGACTTCTGATATAGTTAAAGCACCAGCTCTAGATACAATGATATCTGCTGCTGCATAACACATGGAAATATCTTCAATAAATTCCATGAAAATAAAATTTTTATGATGGGAAAACCTATTTTTTGCAATTGTATGAATATCTATTTTTCCTACTTGTAAAATGAGTTGTATATCTAAATCTATTAATTTTTTTAATCCTTTCATCCAAGCATTATTGATACTATTAGATCCTTGACTTCCTCCTATAGATAAAATAATAGGTCTATCTATTTTTAATCCTAAATGAATACAAGCTTTTTCTTTACTATTCTTTTTTTTTATAATTTCATATCTTACTGGATTTCCAGTTACTATCGTTTTTTCTTTTGGAAAATATTTTTTTGCTTCTTCATAAGCAATACAAATTTTTTTAGCATAATGAGAAAATTTTCTATTAGTCCATCCAGGAAAAGAATTTTGTTCTTGAAGGAGAATCGGTATTTTTTTTTTTTTAGCAGCATATATAGTTGGAAAACTCACGAAACCCCCCGTTCCAATAACTATATCTGGAGAAAATTTTTTTATAATTTTTTTAACTAAAAAAAAACTATAGATCAATTCTATTAATAAAATCAATACTTTTATAGAAAAAAATTTATTTTTTCCACCTGAAATACAAATTTTTTCAATTTTATATCCAAATTTAGGAATTTCTTGCATTTCCATGTGTTTTTTAGATCCAATAAATAAAATATCTACTGTTGGAATATTTTTTTTAAGTTTATCAGCTATAGCTATCCCTGGATAAATATGACCTCCAGTTCCTCCACTACTAATAATTATTTTTTTTATTGAATTATTCTTCATAATTATGAATCATAAATCATTCTACTTACACTTAATATTATTCCAAAACTAAAAAAAGTAACCCACATAGAAGTACCTCCAGCGCTAATAAGTGGTAAAGTTTGTCCTGTTACAGGAAATAAACCAACAGCAATCCCCATATGAATAAGTGCTTGATTAATAATAGGTAAACCAACAGAAAGGACCAATAAAGTACAAAAATAATTTTGTACTTTAGTAGCAATAATCATAATTCTAAGTAAAATAAGAAGATAAATAAATAAAAGTATAACTCCACCAATAGATCCATATTCTTCTATAATAATAGCATAAATAAAATCTGAAGAAGATTGTGGAAGGAAAGCCTTTAAAACACTTTTCCCAGGTCCACGACCAAATGTATTTCCTAATACAATAGCAGTTTTAGATTGTTTCATTTGATAAGTTTCTTCAGAGTCATTATATAAAAAATTTTCTATACGACTTTTCCATGTATAAACTCTATTACTCATGGGATTTTTTTCACTCCATTGTATTACATAATAAATATATATTCCTGCAGATAATATCCCCATCAATAATATACCTATTACTCCTATAAATGGATACCCTCCTATAAAAAGAATAATTAAAACAGAAATAAAAACAATAATTGCGGTAGATCCATTAGATGGGAATATTAATCCAATAATAAAAAATATAGGAAAAATTAAGGGAAAGAACGTCTGAATAAAATTCAGACGTTCTTTCTTTTTTTTAGATAAAAATTTAGAACAGTAAATAAAAAGAACTAATCCAGCAATACTAGAAGTTTGAAAAGATATATTAATAATGGGAATATGTAACCAACGAGAAGCATTTACCCCATTGAATGTTTTACCCTGTAAAATTGTAAAAATTAGCAAAATGAATATTATGGGAATTGAAAATATAGACAACCGATAAAAATATTTATAATCTATAAACTGAGTAAAAAAAAGGATACAAAAACCAATTATTAAAAAAATAGTATGTTTGAATAAATAACTAAAAACGGTATTATTCCCTCCATATGTAGTAACTAAATTTGTACTTGCAGAATAAACTGGTAAAAAAGAAAATAATGCTAATAAACTAATAAATGCCCATAAATATCTATCTCCTTTGATATATTTTTTAAAAAAAATATCTATTTTTTTCATAGAAAAGCTTTCTTACTTCTTTTTTAAATTTCATACCTCTTTCTTTATAATCTTTAAAAAGATCAAAACTAGAACCGGAAGGAGAAAAAAGAATATTATCTCCAGGAATAGATAATATATATGCCATACGAACAGCTTTTTTAATATTTTCTGTTTCTCTAATAATAGAAATAATATTTTGAAAACAATTAATAAATTTTTTATTTTTTTTTCCTAAAAAAATAATAGCTTTTACTTTTTTTTTAACTAAGTAAAAAATCTCTCTATAATCATTTCCTTTATCTTTACCTCCAGCAATCCATATAATAGGAGAACTTAAACTTTTTAATGCATAAAAAACGGCATTCACATTAGTAGCTTTAGAATCATTAATAAATTCTACTCCATTTATATTTAATACTTTTTCCATACGATGTTCTAAAATTGGAAAATATAATAAAGTCTGTTTAATAAATTTTTTATTAATATTTAATATTTCGGAGATCAGGACAGACGCTAATATATTATAAATATTATGATCTCCTTTTAAAGGTATTTTTTCTATATTTAAAAAACATATTTCTTGATGTCCTTTATGACGAATAAATATATTATTATACTTTATATAAGCTCCTATATATAATTCTTCATTAATAGAAAAAGGGATACAATTATTGGATCCTATTTGATATTTTTTCAATCCTTTTCTAATGATAGGATCATCATGATTATAAATTAAAATATCTTCTTTATTTTTATGAATAGCAATTTTAAATTTAGAATAAGTATAATCTTCAATATTATTATATCTATTCAAATGATCTCTTTGAATATTTAATAATACGGAAATATTGGAACGAAATTTTAAACAATCATCTAGTTGAAAACTACTAATTTCTAATACATAAATATCTTTTTTTTTCAAAACTTCTTTGGAAAAACTACGTCCAATATTTCCTGCTATTCCTACATGAAGACCTGCTTTTTTTAGTATTTTATAAACTATGGAAGTAGTGGTCGTCTTTCCATTACTTCCTGTAATACTAATGATATAAGAATTATTAAGATAAGTTTTTCCAAATTCTAATTCAGAAATTATTGGTATTCCAAATAAATTTATTTTTTTTATTAATGAGTTATTTCTAGAAATACCAGGACTTTTTATTACTTTTTTAGCTTTAAAAATTAAACTGTTTGTATGTCCCTTTTCTTCAAAAGGAATTCTATTTTCTATTAAAATTCTTTTATTCCTTTGTAAAATAATACCAGAATCGGATACAAATATATTTAACCCCATTTTTTTAGCTAATAAAGCAGCTCCTACTCCACTTTCTCCTCCACCTAATATAACTATTAAATTTTTTTTCATATAATTATTAAAATAAAAACTACTATAGAAAGAATCATTTGTAGAATGAAAAAAAAATTAAATATTTTATTTTCATGATACCCTATCATTTGAAAATGATGATGTAAAGGAGCCATAAGAAAAATTCTTTTTCCTATTCCATATTTTTTTTTAGAATATTTAAAATACCATACTTGGACTATAACTGATAAATTTTCTATTAAAAAAATACCACATAAAATAGGAATAATTAATTCTTTTTTAAGTATTATGGATATAACTGATATGACACTTCCTATCGTTAAACTTCCAGTATCTCCCATAAAAATTTTTGCTGGATAAATATTATACCAAAGAAACCCAATTAAAGATCCTAAAAACGAAAAAGAAAATATAAGTATTTCTCCTATATTAGGAATATAGATACAATGAAAATAATCAGAATAAATTTTTTTACTAGAAAGAAAGGTAAATATAGATAAAGTAACGAAAATTATAGAAGAAATTCCAGCGGTTAAACCATCTATTCCATCAGTTAAATTGGCGCCATTGGATACGGATATAATAATAATAACTACTATAGGAATAAAAATTATCCAAACATATTTTTTCCATTGTTTATTATACCAACTTAAAATATATGTGTAATTAAATTCCTTTTTTTTACTAAAAATCGGAAGAGTAGTTTTAAATCTATCTTCTTTTTTGTAGAAATGTTTTTTTGCATATTCATGATGAGATAATTCTTTAATTGGAAAAATTTTTTTATGAAAAGACATGGTCGTTCCGATAAAAATTCCTAAAATTATTTGACCTAATATTTTCCCAAATACACTAAGTCCATTTTTATGATATTTTATTTTAATATAATCATCTATAAATCCAATTAATCCCATCCATAATGTAGTTATAATCAGGATAATTATATATATATTAAAAATAGAAAAAATTACTGTAGGAATTAATGCAGAAATGATAATAATAATTCCTCCCATTGTAGGAGTCCCTTCTTTTTCTTTTTGTCCTATAATTCCAATATCTCGGATATGTTCTCTTATATGTTTTTTTTTATCATTCCAAAATATCATTTTTTTATTCAAAAACAAAGCTATACCAATGGATAAAATAAAAGAGATTATAGCTCTAACAAAAAGAGAATTAATTAAATAAGGAAAAAAATATTGAAAAAAAATAGGAATAATTATCATACCTATTTGATGATTTTCAATAAATAGTTTTTTTTAATAAAGCTTTAACAATTTTCATATCGTCAAAAGGATAACGTATTCCTTTAATTTCTTGATAATTTTCATGTCCTTTTCCTGCTATAAGAATAATATCTTTTTTTTTTGCTATTTTAATAGCGGTTTGAATGGCTTTTTTTCTATTTAAAATTATTTTGATAGTCTCTTTATGAATAGATGATATAAAATTTTTCATATCTATTAATATTTTTTCAGGATTTTCTTCTCTAGGATTATCTGATGTAAAAATAGATATATCACATATTTCATAAACAATTTTTCCCATTAAAGAACGTTTTTTGATATCTCTATTACCTCCACAACCTATCACACAAATTAATCTTTCTTCTTTTTTTTTTATTTCTTTAATGGTATTTAAAACAGTTTTTATTCCATTTGGATTATGTGCGTAATCTACAATAATACGAATTCCAGAATAAGAAAAAAATTTTTCAAAACGTCCTTTGATAGGTTTTATTGTATTGATTATTTTTAATATTTCAGATTCTTTTTTACCCAATAATTTAGCTGTTACATAACTAGCTAATAAATTATACACATTAAATTCTCCTATTAAAAAAGTAAAAAACTGATGGCCATTCAATAATAATTTAGTTCCATGTAAATTTTTTTTCAAAATTTTAATACTAAAATTTGCTTTTTTTTGAATTCCATAAAAATAAGTTTTAGCTAAACTATTTTTTATAATTTTTTTTGAATTTTTATCATCTGAATTAATTAATGCAAAAGCTTTTTTAGATAAAAAATTTTTAAAAAAAGATCTTTTAATATAGAGATAATTATCAAAAGATTGATGATAATCTAAATGATCATGTGTAATATTAGTAAATACTCCTCCTGTAAAAAATAACCCAAAAATTCTTTTTTGATGAATTCCATGCGAACTAACTTCCATAAATGCATATTTACATCCTTTTTTTATCGATAAATTTAAATATTTATTAATTTCTACTATATTTGGAGTAGTATTATATAGATTAATAAATTTATTCGACATAATTTGAATACCTATAGTAGAAATTAGAATAGTTTTTTCTCCCATTTTATAAAATAATTTATGAAGTATACTGGCTACAGATGTTTTTCCATTTGTACCTGTAATTCCTACTAATTTTATTTTTTTTGTAGGATGATCATAAAAATTAGAAGAAATCAATCCTAAAGCTTCTATGGTTTTTTTTACAAGTATATAGGTTATATTTGAATATATAATAGGGGGAAGTATTTCACAAATAATAGTATTAGCTCCTTTTACTATAGATTCTATAATAAATTGATGTCCATTTTTTATTTTTCCTTTACAAGCTACAAAAATCATATTTTTTCGGACATATTTAGAATGTATTGATATCCCTTCTATATATTTTTCAGTATTTTCACCTATTATTTTTAATATAGGGACTTTTTTTAAAGTATATTTTAATAATTTTTTCATTCTTCTAATTTCAAAAAAATTTTTTGATTTTTTTTCAATTGATTTCCTGGGGGAACAGACTGAGTAATCACTTTTCCTATACCTTGATATTTTATATTGTAGCCTTCATTTTCTAATAAAGGAATAATTTCTTTTCCAGGAATAGAAATAAGATTCGGCATGGTTTTTTTATAAAAAAAATAATTTTTGTATTGATATTCTTTAATTTTTTTTAAAAAATCAATATTTTTTTTTTTTTTATTATAAAAATTTTTTTTTCCTATTTTTGGATATATGGCTCTAGCTATTTTATCAAAAACTGGAACGGCTACTTCTATTCCGTAATATCCTTTTTCTGGTTTTGAAATAACAACAATACAAGAATATTTTGGATTATTAGCAGGAAAATATCCGACAAAAGAACTATTATAAGAGATAGGTTTACCTTTTTTCCAATAATCTAACTGTGTAGTTCCAGTTTTTCCTGCATAAGGATATTTTGAATGATAATATTTTTTTGCTGTTCCATTTTTAACAACACCTTCTAACATATTTTGAATTTTTTTTAAAGATTCTGCATCAGATATAGAAGGATTCATGACCATAGGAGTAGTATATTTTTTGATAATTTTTCCATGTAATTTAATTTCTCTAATAAAAATAGGTTTAATCATTTTTCCTTTGTTAGCAATAGCATTATAAAAAGTAAGAATTTGTAAAGGAGTGAGTTTTATATTATATCCAAAAGTCATCCATGGGAGTGTAATACTGCTCCAATTTTTTTTTCCAGGTTTAGGAATAAAAGGTCTACTTTCTCCTGGAATATCTATTCCTATTTTTTTATCTAATTTCCATTTACATAAATGTTCTATAAATTTTTTTGGATTTTCTTTATAATTATCATAAATAATTTTTGCTATTCCAACATTAGAAGAAAGTTCTAAAATCTGTTTAGGATTTATTTCTCCATATCCTCCATAATGATTATCTCGTATTTTTTTTCCTTTTAAGTTTAAAACTCCATCTTTTGTATTGACAATCATATCTATGTCTATTTTTTTATCTTCTAATGCGGCAAGAATTGCCATTGTTTTAAAAGTAGATCCAGGTTCACTCCCTTCCCATACAGAAAAATTTCTTAAATCTTCATAAGTATTTTTTTTAGTTTTTTCTAAATTTATCATAGCCGTAATTTCTCCACTTTTTACCTCCATTATAATAACACATCCGTGATCTGCATGTGAAATAGATAATTTTTTAAGTAAGGCATTATAAGCTATATCTTGTATATAGATATCTATTGTAGAATAAACATCTTTTCCATCTTCTGGATAAATTTCATTTTTTAATGTTTTCCATATTTTAGAACTGATACGTTGTTCTAAACGTTTTCCATCTTTTCCTGTAAGATATTTACTAAATGCTCCTTCTAAGCCAGCTTTTCCTCTATGATCATCATATCCTAATGTTCTTTTTCCAATATTTTCTAATAGATGAATTCTACATATTTTTTTTTCTACAATAAAACCACCCCGTATTTGTCCTTTATTAAAAATGGGAAGATTACGTAATTTTTTTAAATGTGGATAATCTAAATTTTTTGCTAATAAAAAATATCTATTTCCCTTTTTTTTTTCATATTGAAATTTTTTATAAAAAAAATATTTTGGTTTTTTAAATAAATATTCCAACGAATTACATAAATAAAAAATATTGTTTTTAAATAATTTTTCTGATATAGATCTAAAATCAATATGAATATCATATCTCATAATAGACATAGCTAAAATACTATTATCTGCAGCATAAATATTTCCTCTTTTAGCTTTTATTAAATTAGTTCTAATGGTTTTTTCTATAATAGATTTTTTATATTTTTCTGAATAATTTTGAATATGAAATAAATTAAAAATAATTAATATTGCAATAAAAAAAAACAAAAAACCAATTAAATAAGATTTATATAATAAAATATATCTTTTTCGTTTCATTTTATTTTTTACTCCATCTTTTTTTATTTTAAAATTAATTCATATGGAGGATCTTCTAAATCTTTTAATCCATTAATATTTAATAATTTTTTTTTTAAAAACGATTCTAATTGCATTTGTAAAAATTGACTATGAATATTTGCATATTCAGATTTCAATTCTTTTATTTCTTCATTAATTTTTGTAATATTTCTAATTTTTATATCCATCATATGTGAACTAGTAATGCTCATTAAAGATAGTACAGTAATAAAAACAATAAACTTCCAACTACTATAGGCATTTTTTTTTACTAAAAATTTACCTTTTAGAATGTCTTTAATATAAAGATTCGTTTTCATTTTAAAATTGAATTTCTGATTGATATTATAATTTTTCCGCAATTCTTAACCGAGCACTTCTAGATTTTGGATTAATTTTAATTTCTTGAATCGTTGGTTTAATAACTTTTTTATGAATCATTTTAAATGGAATAGAATAACAACGGGGAATTTCTTGATTTTTAAATACCCCTTTTTTAAAAAAAAATTTGGTAATTCTATCTTCTATAGAATGATATGAAATAATAGCAATTCTACCTCCTGGGAGGATAATTTTAGAAGATTCTAATAAAAAATTTTTTAAATTATTAATTTCATTATTAACTTCTATTCGTATAGACTGAAAAAGTCTAGATAAAAATTTTTTCTTTTTTTTAAAAGAAAGTTTTTTTAAAAAAAAAATATTCATTAAATCCCATGTAGTAATGATAGGTTTTTTTTCTCTTTTTTTTAAAATTTTTTCAGCAATTTGAATAGCATTTTTAAATTCGCCATATTTATAAAATATATGAAATAATTTTTTTTTAGAATATTGATTAATAATTTGTAAAGCAGAAATAGGAATTTTTTGATTCATTCTCATATCTAAAGTACAGTTAAATTTATGAGAAAAACCTCTTTTATAATTATAAATTTGATAAGAAGATAAACCTAAATCAGCTAATATACCAGAAACTTTTTCTATATTATATTTTTTTAAAATACTTCTTATATGTATAAAATTTTTATGTAATAAATAAAAACGCTTATCTTTTATTAAATTATTTTTAATGGATTCTTTATCTTGGTCTAAAGCTATTAAAATAGCTTTTTTTTCTAATTTTTTTAAAATAGCAGAAGAATGTCCTCCTCCACCAAATGTAACATCAACATAAATACCATTTCTATCTGTAATTAGATTTTCTATACTTTCTTTTAAAAGGACCGGATAATGATATATTTTTGAATGTTCTATAAAATTCATTTTTTGAAAAAAAATTATTTATTTTTTCTTGCGAAATTAGTCAATTTCGTTGATATCCTATTATGTAAGATTTTTTATTAAATGAAATTTAATTTAATAAAAACCGTATGCAAGAGTAGGAGTTATAGAAACTGATCATGGGACATAAGATGATTATTATTGGAAATTTATATTTTAGTCCTGTAATGAAAATCCTATCTCATACAAGAGGACTGCATTAGTTTATGACTAACTATATATTTGAACCGATAGTGAAAAATTTACAAAATTATTATAATGATAAAATATAACCATATTGATGAATTAAATAAATGGGAAAAAGATTCATCTTGTTTGTTTAGATGAGTTAGGTTATTCTTATGTCGATCAATTTTATAATAAATCTTATATCAGATATCTTTATAGAGAAAATTTATCTTAACAAATTTTAAACGTTTATAAATAAATGAAAATACTTGATCGTTATATTATTATTAAAATAATTGTAACTTTTTTTTTTATAACCATAGGATTACAAATACTATCTGTAGTTATAGACCTTTCTCAACGGATACATAGATTAGAAAATAATCAAGGATCTATCAAAGAAGCTTTAATAAGATATTATCCATATTTTGCAATATGGTTAGCTAATACTTTTTCTCCTATTTCTGTTTTTTTATCTATTATTTTTGTTACATCACAATTGAATAAGAATTCAGAAATAACAGCTCTTTTAGTAAGTGGAATTAGTTTTAAAAGAATTACCTACCCTTATTTTATTTCAGCTTTTATTATAGGAATAGGAGCTTTAATGATTAATTATTATTTATTACCTATAGCTAATAAAAAAAAAAATAAATTTCATTATCAATATTTATTAAATTCAAAATATAAAAAAATATATGAAAATAATCAAAATATCAGTGCTCAAATTTCAAAAAATGAATATTTATTTATTCAAAATTTTTCAAGAAAAAAAAATATAGGTAAAGAATGTGTCTATCAAAAATTTCATGGAAAAAAACTAATATATCTAATTAAAGCTAAAAATATTTTTTGGAATAAAAAATATCATGTATATATATTACATAATTATAGTGAAATACATATAAAAAAAAATAAAGATATTTTTTCCAAAGGATTTTATCTTATAAAAAATTTTTATATAACACCAAAAGAACTTTTACCAGAAGAATATATTGCGGAAACAATGACTATTAATGAATTAAAAAAATTTATTAAAATAGAAAAAAAAAGAGGAAATAAAAACATAAATATGTTTTTAAATGAATATTATCAAAGAACAAGTTTTCCTTTTTCTACTTTTATATTTACTATTTTAGGATTATCTATCATATCATTAAATAGTAATAAAATAGAAAATCATTTAATAATTGGTTTATTTTTATCTTTTTTATATATTTTTTGCATAGAATTATCAAAAATATATTCTACAAAAAATTATATTCCTTCTTATTTATCTATTTGGCTTCCAAATATTATTTTTGGAATCATTACTATTTTTTTTTGGAGTAAAAAAAATTATCATTAATTCATTTCAAATCCAGATATATAAATTTGACCATTTGGTTTAAAATATTTTATCGTTACATCTCCGGAATATCCTTTTAATACAGATTCTACATCATTAGGGCTCCTCATTTTTATACCATTGATAGATAAAATAATATCACCTTCTTCCATCCCTATATAACTTAATCTCCCGGTTCTTATTTCTAATATTAGAATTCCATAATCAATTCCAAATTTTTTTTTAATATTTTTTCCTAAAGATTCAAAAGTAGCTCCTAATAATTCAGATATAGTAATTTTTTCTTTTTTTATAATTTTTGTTTTTCCTTTTGAATTTTTTAAAATAACGTTAAAAATTTTTATATTTTTATTTCTTAAAATATTAACTGTAACTTTATCTCCTGGATGTTTAGTCCCTACAATAAAAGATAAATCCGCTACATTTTGAATTAATTTTCCATTTATACTTTTAATAATATCTCCTTTTTTAATACCTGCATCATAAGCACCACTTTTTTCAAAAACTTCTCCAATTAAAAAACCCTGTTGTGGTTTTATATTTTGATGTGTTTCATTATTATAATATTTTAAATATTCTCCCTTAGTAAGATCCATTCCTCTAACTCCTAAATACGCACGTTGTACAGTTCCATATTTTTTTATATCTTGAACAACTTTTCCTACTAAATTGGAAGGAGCAGCAAAACTATATCCTATAAAATTTCCAGAATTTGAAGAAATAGCTGTATTAATTCCAATTAATTCTCCATTTGTATTTACTAAAGCCCCACCACTATTTCCAGGATTTACAGCTGCATCTGTTTGAAAAAAAGATTCTATAGCTGTTTGAGTTTCCCCTCTTAATATTCCTAAATTTCTATTTTTAGCACTAATAATACCTGCAGTAACCGTTGAATTTAAATCAAAAGGATTTCCTATAGCTAAAACCCATTCTCCTACTTGTACTTTATTGGAATCAGAAAAATAAATAAATGGTAAATTTTTTTCATTAATTTTTAATAATGCAATATCTGTACTAGTATCTGTTCCTATTAATTTTGCTCTATATGTTCTTTGATCATTAAGAGTAATTTCTATTTTATCTGCATCTTTAATAACATGATTATTAGTAACTATATATCCATCTGGAGATATAATTACACCTGATCCATGAAGTCCAGGAAGATCATTATTATTTTGAGGAATTTTTCCTTTTTCTCCAAAATCATCAGGGAATCCAAAGAAAAAATCAAATGGATCAAAATTTAATTTATTATGATATTTATTAGAATAATTTTTTACATTTACTACCGCATGAATTGTTTTTTCTACTACTCTAGTAAAATCAGGTAATCCAGCAGAACTGACTAATGAGGAAGTAGAAGGAGTCCATTTATTTTTTTCATTATTATTATATGGTGGAAATAATAGAGATTCTTCTTTATTATATTTTTTGTATGCAGCAATAGTTATAACTGAACTCATCATACTACTAAGTAAAATATAAAAAACTATTCTCTTCATATTTATGAATATATTTACCACACAAATATATAAATATGAAGTGTAACTTACATAGTTAAAAAATTTTTTCTTCAAATAAAAAAAGATTTACTTCATAAATAATATGAAAATAGATTTTTTAAAGTATCAAGGAACAGGGAATGATTTTATTATGATAGATAATAGAGAAAAAAAACTTACAAAAGTAAATTTTTCTTGTTTTAAAAGATTATGTAATCGACATTTTGGAATTGGAGCAGATGGAATTATTTTAATTCAAAATGACCCTAATAAGGATTTTTATATGAAGTATTATAATTCTGACGGGAAGGAAAGTTCTATGTGTGGAAATGGAGGAAGATGTGCTATTTCTTTTTCAAAAAAATTAGGTATTACAAAAAATAATAAAATTTATTTTAGAGCTATAGATGGAAATCATTATGGGTATATACAAAATAAAGGTTTAGTTTCTATTAAAATGATTGATATAAAAAAAAATATGATAAAATTATGTTCTCAACATATTTATTTAAATACAGGATCTCCACACAATGTTATTTTTGTAGATAATATAAAAAAAATAGATGTACAAAAAAAAGGGAGAGAAATTCGATTAAAAAAAGGAGTAAATGTTAATTTTGTAGAATTAATTGGGAAAAATATACTGAAAGTTCGTACTTATGAAAGAGGGGTAGAAAATGAAACTTTATCCTGTGGGACAGGAGTTACTGCATCTGTTATTGCTTCGTATGAATTAAAAAAAATATATAAAGATCAACAAGTATTAGTATATACTTTAGGAGGAAAATTATGGGTATCTTTTAAAAAAGAAAAAAATACATATCAAAAAATTTATTTAACTGGATCCACAAAATTAATATTTGAAGGATGGATAAATATTTAAAAAATTATGAAAAATAAAAATGTTTATTTAATCAATGAAAAATCTATAAAATTTCTGAAAAATTATTTAAATAGTTTTTCTCCTACTGGAGAGGAGAGTGAAGGACAAAAAATATGGAAAAATTACATTAATTATTATGTAGAAAAAACAGAAACAGATTTATATGGAACAGTAGTAGGGATTATAAATCCTAATAATTCTCCATATAAATTAATTATTGAAGCTCATGTAGATGAAGTTTCTTGGTATGTAAATTATATTACAGAAAATGGAATGATTTATGTATCTCGTAATGGAGGATCAGATCATCAAATAGCTCCATCAAAAAAAGTAGTAATTCATACAGAAAATGGTTTAGTACATGGAGTATTTGGGTGGCCAGCTATTCATACAAGAAAAATTTCAGAGGAAAAAAATCCAAATATAGATAATATATTTATAGATATTGGTGGAAAAAATAGAAAAGAAGTAGAAAAAATAGGAGTACATGTAGGTTGTTTTGTTACTTATCCAGATGATTTTTTGATTTTAAACAAAAATTATTTTGTATGTAGATCATTAGATAATAAAATAGGAGGTTTTATAATTGCAGAAGTAACAAAAATGATAAAAGAACAGAAATTAAATTTAAAATATGGTTTATATGTGGTAAATTCTGTTCAAGAAGAAGTAGGATTAAGAGGAGCGCAAGTAATTTCTAAAATAATCAATCCACATATAGCTATTGTTACGGATGTGACACATGATACTTCTACGCCTATGATGGATAAAAAAATACAAGGAGATATTAAATGTGGGTTAGGACCTGTTATAGTATATGCTCCTTCTATAAAAAAAAATATTAGAGAATATATTATTCATACAGCTCAAAAACAACAACTTTCTTTTCAACGTTTAGTTTCATCTAGATATACAGGGACTGATACCGATGCTTTTGCTTATTCCAATAAAGGAGTAACATCTGCTTTAATCTCAATTCCACTTAGATATATGCATACAACAGTAGAAATGGTTCATAAAGAAGATGTAGAAAAAACTATACAATTAATTTTTGAAACCTTAAAAGGAATTAATTTATCTATAGAAAAATTTTTTATGTATTAAATTTAAAATGGATAATATCTCCATCTTTAATGAGATAATTTTTTCCTACTACAAATTTTTTTCCTGCTTGTTTTGCTTTTTTTTCTGATCCATATTTAATAAAATCATGGTAATGAATTATTTCTGCACAAATAAATCCTTTTTTTAAATCTGAATGAATAATAGAAGAAGCTTGATATGCTGTATAAGTATTAGGGATAGACCAAGAACGTATTTCTTTTTTTCCTATAGTAAAAAAACATTGTAAATGTAATAATTTATATGCTTCTTTTATAATTTTATCAATACCATATTGATAAAAATTTTTTGTATTTTTTTTTTTTAAAGAAACCATTACTATAGTAGATTTTTCCAGCTGTATTATTTTTTTTAAATGTTGTATCTTTTCATTATCATACTCTTCTTTTTCATTTAAATTACATACATAAAGTACAGGTTTTATAGTTAATAAATGTAAATCTTCTATGTATATTTTTTCATTATTTTTGAATGGGAACATTCTAATATTTTTACCTTTTTTCAGAAAATCATATACGTTTTGTAACGTATATAAAATATTTTTATAATTTTTTTTTTTTATTTTTTCGATTTTTTTTTCTATAGTTTCTAAATCTTTTAATTGTAATTCTATATCTATAATTTCTTTATCTCTAATAGGATTTATGTTATTTTCTACATGAATAACATTTATATCTTTAAAACAACGTATCATATGAATAATAACATTTGTTTCACGAATATGAGATAAAAATTTATTTCCTAAACCATTTCCTTTATGTGACCCTTTAATTAATCCAGCGATATCTACAATTTTTATTTCTGATGGAACAATTTTTATTGTATGAATAAGGTTTTTGAGTTCATATAATCTTTGATCAGGAATTTTTGTCCATCCATAATTAGGTTCTATGGTACAAAAAGGAAAATTTTCTGATAAAACTTTAGAATTAGAAATAAGATTAAAAAAAGTTGATTTTCCTATATTTGGAAGTCCAATTATTCCGCATTTCATTAATTTAAATATTTGATATTAATAGAATCATTTTATGAGTAAAGATAAAAAAAAAGTAATGCCTTTTTGGGAACATATTGAAGAATTAAGAAAACATCTAATTCATAGTTTATGTGCGATTATAATTCTTACAATTATTTTAATGAATAATAAATATATACTCTTTGATTATATTATTTTTGGACCAGCAAAGACGGATTTTATTACTTATCGTATTTTTTCTAAAATAAAATTTTTTTTTTTTCAAAAAAATTGTAATCCAACTTATTCTATTTATTTTTTTTCAAAAAATTTAGAATTACAAAATAGAAAAATATTTGGACAATTTAATATATATATATGGACCTGTTTTATAGGAGGATTAATTTTATCTTTTCCTTATATATTTTATGAATTTTGGAAATTTATTAAACCAGCTCTTTCTCAAAAAGAAAGAAAATATACTAGAGGTATTATTATAATGGCTACTTTTTTATTTATATCGGGAATTTTTTTTGGTTATTTTATTTTATGTCCATTTTTAATTCATTTTGGGTCTACCTTTAGAATCAGTACAATTCCAATAAATATATTTGATTTATCGGATTATTTATCTTTAATTATAAATTCTATATTATCTATGGGAATTACTTTTCTTTTTCCTATTGTTATATATTTTTTGACTAAAATAGAATTAATATCTTCTACTGTTTTAAAAAAATATAGAAAACATGCTTTTTTAATAATATTTATTATTTCTTCTGCTATTACTCCAGGTGATATTTTTAGTACTATAGTCGTTTTAATTCCTTTAGTGATACTTTATCAATTGAGTATTTATATTTCTTTTTTTTATAAAAAAAAATAAACCTCAATTAAGAGATTTATTTTTAATAAATTATTATTTTTTTATTGTTATTTTCACAAATCTTTTTTGATTTTTTTTACCCCCTCGAATTTCCATTCTATAAGGATCTACTCCTTTGGAAACTAAAGCTTTAAATACAGTCTGTGCTCTTCTTATAGATAAAATTTTATTATAAGAGGATTTTCCATGATAATCTGTATATCCAGTTATATAAAATTTAGCATAAGGGATTTTTTTGATCATAATTTCAGAAATTTTATTAATAATTTCTAAAGATATTGAAGATAATGTAAATTTTCCTACGTTAAATAAAATAGGAGGAAATACTACCACTATATTAGGACATCCATTGTTTTCTTTTTTTCCAAATTTATCTGGACATAAATCTTCTTTATCGACAATTCCATCATTATCGAAATCCTCTTTTTCTTTTTTATTTTTTTCATTTTTATTTTTTTCCCATGTTTTTTCTGATGGAAAAGAATAATTTTTTGGATATATTTCTGTTATTTTTTTTGGTTTTTTAAATAAATTTTTAGTTTTTTTTATATTAAAACGAAAAATAACACCTAAAGTATGTTGCCAAAAATTCAAATAATCTTGTGCATCTAAATTTTTTAAAGAAGTTACAATATGATTATAATTACTTTGAATATTGATCCCAAAATTAGGAACAATCCAAACATTCATTCCTAATCCACCATCTAAGAGAAAAAAATTTTTTTTTTCTAATTTAAAAAAATTTAATCCTGTAAGTTTTAATATTTTATTTTTATAATTAAATTTATGATATCCACCACCTAATTTTAGGTATGGATCTAACCAATATTTTGGAAATAAATAAAAATTAACTCCATGATCTAATTTTAGAAAAAAATTATCTTTTAATGTCCATCTAGAATTATCCACCATTCCTAATGAAGGATTTAAATATACCCCTAAATGTTTATTTAGATTAAATTCTAATTCCACATCCGAAAAAAAAGGATTAATATTATTATTGGTTTGATGAAAAAAATCTTTGAATGGATCATTAGTGGGATAATAATTAATATCATGAGCTCTTATTCTAATAGACCATTTTTTTTTATAATATTGAGAATATACAACAGATGAAAATAAAGTAAATAAAGTAATAATAAAAAAATTGACGTTTTTCATAAAACTATAATTTCTTTGAACATAATAAACAAATATAATATATTTTATATATTATTTTCTCTTTTATCTTCTCTTCGAAAATCTCTTTTTCGTATATATTCACGTTTATCATATATTGTTTTCCCTTTTGCTAAACAAATTTTTACTTTTACATATCCTTTTTTACTGAAAAATAATTTAATAGGAATAATTGTTAATCCAGGTATTTTTAATTTTTTTTCAATTTTTATTAATTCTTTTTTGGTTAATAATAATTTTCTTTCTCTTCTATTTTTAGAATTTAAAAATTTATTATTTTGATATTCAGCTATATACATATTAATAGAATATAATTCTCCATTTTTTATTTGACAGTAACTTTCTGTTATATTTACTTTATTTTGTCTAATAGATTTTACCTCAGGCCCAAACAATTGAATTCCAGCTATATAATTTTCTAAAAAATGATATTGAAATCTAGCCTTTCTGTTTAAAATACTCATAATTAATTATTATTTTTGTTTTTGTGCAAAAATAATATGAAAAAATAAAAATTAATTAATTTTTATTTAAAAATACTTTCATTTTATTTCTTATGAATCAATATTCCAAATAAAATAACAATATGAATGTACGACGTGAACGTTATTTAAAAGATTTATGTTCTCAAGTGAGAAGAGATATATTACGTATGGTAAATAACGCAAATTCTGGACATCCAGGGGGATCCTTAGGATGTACAGAATATTTTGTAGCTTTATATAAAGAAATTATGCATTATGATCCAAAAAATTTTACTATGAATGGAAAAAATGAAGATATTTTTTTTCTATCTAATGGACATATATCTCCAGTTTATTATAGTATATTAGCTCGTTCTGGTTTTTTTTCAATTAAAGAATTGTCTACTTTTAGAAAAATTAATTCTCGTTTACAAGGACATCCTTCTATACATAAAAATATTCCAGGAATTAGAATTTCATCAGGATCATTAGGACAAGGAATGTCTATCTCAATTGGTGCAGCTATATCTAAAAAGTTAGATAAAGATAATTTGAGTCTCATTTATAGTTTACATGGAGATGGAGAATTAAATGAAGGACAAATATGGGAAGCAGTTTTATATGCTGGAGGGAAACATATAGATAATTATATCGCAACTGTAGATTACAATAGACAACAAATCGATGGAACGACAGATGAAGTACTTCCTCTTGGGGATTTAAAAAAAAAATTCCAATCTTTTGATTGGAAAGTTTTAGAAGAATTTGAAGGAAATAATATAAAAAAAGTTATTAACATTTTAAAAAAAGCAAAACAAGAAACTAGAAAAGGAAAGCCTGTTTTAATTATTCTTTATACTAAAATGGGATATGGAGTAGATTTTATGGAAGGTAATAATCTATGGCATGGAAAATCTCCTAATAAAGAAGAATTAAAAAAAGCATTATCTCAACTTCCTGAAACTTTAGGGGATTATCCAATATAATATAAAATAAATATTATGAAAATTTATGAAAATAAAGGTAATTTAGAAACTAGAGCTGGATTTGGAAAGGCTTTATCCTTTTTAGGAAAAAAAAATAATAAAATTGTAGCTTTATGTGCTGATCTTACTAGTTCTTTATTTATGAATCAATTTTCTAAAGAATTTCCTAACAGATTTTTTCAAATAGGAATTGCAGAAGCGAATATGATGAGTATAGCTGCTGGATTAAGTATTGGAAATTATATTCCTTTTGCTGGAACATTTGCTAATTTTGCTACATCTCGTGTATATGATCAAATACGTCAATCTATTGCTTATTCTTATAAAAATGTTAAAATATGCGCATCTCATTCTGGATTAACTTTAGGTGAAGATGGAGCGACACATCAAAGTTTGGAAGATATTGGAATGATGAAAATGTTACCAGGAATGACAGTAATTAATACTTGTGATTATAATCAAACTTATGCAGCTACAATTGCTATATCTGAATATTTTGGACCTGTTTATTTACGTTTTGGAAGACCTTCTGTAGCTAATTTTACGGATAAAAATAAAATATTTGAAATTGGAAAAGCTATTACCTTAACGAAAGGTAAAGATGTTACTATAGTTAGTACAGGACATTTAGTATGGGAATCATTAGAAGCCTCTAGAATATTGTATCAACAAACAGGAATTACTTGTGAAGTAATTAATGTCCATACGATTAAACCATTAGATGAAGAAACTATTTTAAATTCTATTGACAAAACAAAATGTATTGTTACTGCAGAAGAACATAATTATTTTGGCGGATTAGGAGAAAGTATAGCAAGAATGATTACCACTAAAAGAATGGATATCTCTCAAAGTTTAGTCGCTGTTAATGATAGTTTTGGAGAAAGTGGAAAACCTATGGACTTATTAAAAAAATATAAAATTGATCGTAATTCTATAATTGATCATGTTAATCATTTATTTAAAAAAAAAAATAATCAATAAATTGAAAATAAAAAATTTACAAAATATTGTACATAATTGGATAGTCCATCATGGAGTACGTTATTTTAATATTTTAACGAATACTATTCTTTTATCTGAAGAAGTAGGAGAAGTATCTAGAATTATTGCTAGAAATTATGGAGAACAAATTTCAAAAAAAAATTCAAAAAAAAAAGAATCTCTTGGAGAAGAATTAGCTGATGTCTTATTTATTTTAATTTGTTTATCTAATCAAACTGGAATTAATTTAGAAGAATATTTTATGAAAAAATTAAAAAAAAAGACAATCAGAGATCATCAAAGACACCATGAAAATGAAAAATTAAAATAAAATGTGTTCTTATATTAAAATTTCTAAAAAAAATAATTTTTTATCTGGATCTATTAATATAACTGGATCTAAAAGTATTTCTAACCGTCTTTTAATTTTAAAAAAAATTTATACAGATGATATTCATATTAAAAATATTTCTAATTGTGAGGATACAAAAATTTTAAAAAAAAATTTAAATAGTACTTCAAATATATTAAATATTCATCATGCTGGAACTGCTATGCGTTTTTTAACTTCCTATTTATCTATACAACAAGGAAAAGAAGTAATTTTAACAGGATCAAATAGAATGAAAGAAAGACCTATATTCGTTCTTGTAGATGCTTTAAATAAATTAGGAGCGAAAATTATTTATTTAGAAAAAATAGGATATCCACCAATAAAAATTATTGGAAAAAATATTTTAGGTGGAGAAATAGATATAAACGCTCAAATTAGTAGTCAATATATTAGTTCTTTGATGTTAATTGCCAGTACATTTCAAATGGGTTTAAAAATAAATTTAAAAGAAGACATAACTTCTCTTCCATATATAAAAATGACTTTTCATTTATTAACTCTTGCGGGAATTAAAGTTACTTGGAATGATGATATGATCATTCATATTTATCCAGGTAAAAAAAAAGGAAAAAAAATATTTACCATAGAATCAGATTGGAGTTCCGCATCTTACTATTATTCAATGGCTAGTATTTCAAAAAAAATAAATATAACTTTAAGTTCTTATAATAAGGAAAGTTTACAAGGAGACAAAAAAGTATCTGATATATATAAAAAATATTTTGGAATATATACCATTTTTGATAAAAAAAAAATAATTTTAAGGAAAATATTAAATTTTATTCCTAAAAAATTTATTCATTTAAATTTAAATAAAAATCCAGATTTAGCGCAAACTATTGTAGTTACTTGTGCGGCTCTTAAACTAAAATGTTATTTAAAAGGTTTAGAAACTTTAAAAATTAAAGAAACAGATCGATTAAAAGCATTAAAAAATGAATTATTTAAATTAGGTGTTAAAATAAGCATTACTAATTCTTGTTTAAGAATTACTAATTTTTTTAAAAAAAAGAGCAATTCTTTCATAAGAATAAAAACTTATCAAGACCATAGAATGGCGATGGCTTTTTCTACATTTGGATTGTCTCAATCTATTCAAATAGAAGATCCAAATGTTGTAGAAAAATCATATCCTTTGTTTTGGAATGATTTAAAATATTTAGGTTTTGAAATTAATTATTACGAATAATAAAGAATTCTTATAGCTGGAATAAATCTATGATTCCAATCCAATATTTTTTATTTCATTTTTATAAAAAAAATAAAATCCATTGTATATAAGTAGTATTTTTAAAATACAAAGATATATTATTTTTAATCGTTGATATCAATCCCCATTCCTACATAATTAATTTTTTGTCTATTTATAATGTACTGTATAAAAATATATCGCCTTTATTTGTGTTTGTAAACAAAAAAACCTTTTTTAACTTTAGTATTTACGTGTAATTCAAGAAAAAACATTTTAATAAAAGCTGAACAATATATCCCATAGGATTTAAACCATATAAATATGGTGTGAAAATATATTTTTTTTAAAAAAAATTTGTATGATTTTATCTACATATAATAGACAAAGAATAAAATAGAAAATATAAAATAAATTTATAAAAAAATACTAAAAATAAATACGGATAATCAAAAATAAGAAAAATACTTGTATTAAATACAAAAAAAATTAAATTTGTACTTATTAATGCTTTTGATAAAAGGCCCATTCGTCTATTGGTTAGGACATCAGGTTTTCATCCTGGAAAGAGGGGTTCGATTCCCCTATGGGCTATACAAAAAAGATTATATTATTTTTTTATGGCAAATCATTCATCGTCTTTAAAGAGAATTAGACAAAATTATACTAGACGTATAAGAAATAAATATGTATATAAAAGTACAAGAACTGCTATCAAAAAATTCATTAAAAATGAAAAAAAGTATCAATATTCTCAGGTTATATCTATGATTGATAAATTAGTTAAAAAACATATTATACATATGAATAAAGCTAAAAGATTAAAAAATAAATTAAGAAAAAATTTTGTAAAAAATTAATTATTTCATCCTTAATTTCAATATAAAAAAATTGATTTTTATAAATTATTTATGTATTTATTTCTTGTTTTTATTATATGATAACAACGAGTACATTTTCTCCAATAGGAATATTAGATTCTGGAATAGGAGGACTTTTAATAGCTAAAAAAATTAAAAATTATATGCCTAATGAATGTATTATTTATTTTGGAGATACTAAAAATATGCCTTATGGAGATAAATCTCAAGATTTTATTATAAATAATTCTAGAAAAATAATTACTTTTCTTTATAAAAAAAAATGTAAAGCAATAGTCATAGCTTGTAACTCTATAGTATCCAATGCGTTGTATATTCTTCAAAAAGAATTTTATAAAAAAATATTAATATTGAATATTATAGATCCTATAATAACTAATGAAGTTTTTTTTTATTCTAAAAGAATAGGAATTATAGCTACATCTGCTACTATCCGTTCAAATTTTTTTCAAAAAAAAATAAAAAAATATTGTCCTCATTTAGATATTTTTACAAAAGAAACACCATTATTAGCTCCAATTATAGAAAATGGATTTGAAAAAAAAAAAATTCATTCTATTATTAAAAATTATTTAAATCATTTACCATCAATAGATACATTATTATTAGCTTGTACTCATTATTTATTTTTAAAAAAAGAAATAAATAATTTTTATAGGGGGAAAGTTTATTTAATTGATATACAAAAAATAGTAGTACAATATATACAAAGAATATTACATAAAAATAATTTATTATGTATTCATCCTAAAAAAAAAAATACCTCCATTTTTTATACATCTAGTTCTAGATCTACATTTTTTCAAAAAAAAATTAAAAATTTGTTTGGAACAAATATTTTATTGGAAAAAATATTTTTTTAATTTTTTCTAATTTGTGCATCTATCACAGCTATAGTGGATAAATTTATAATTTCTTCTATGCTAGATTGCATTTGCATTACGTGTGCCGGTTTTTTCATTCCTAATATAACAGGACCTATAGTTTGAATATTTCCTAACCCTCTAATAAATTTATAAGTTAAATTTCCTGATTCTAAATTTGGAAATATAAAAATATTTGCTTTTTTTTTAACTAATTTTGAAAAAGGGAATTTACTCGCTAATAAAAATTCATTTAAAGCAAAATCAGGTTGTAATTCTCCATCTACTATAAGATTTGGATATTTCTTATGTAAAAAAGCTACTGTTTGTGATACTTTATAAGAAGTTTTAGAATTAGATGAAAAATTTTGAAAAGATAACATTGCTATATGTGGTTCTATGTCAAATTTTTTTACTACATGCGCCGTTATTAAAGCAATTTTAGCTAATTCTTCACTAGTAGGATTAGTACTTATGGAAGTATCAGCAAGAAATAAAGGCCCACGTTTTGTTAATAAAATTATCATTCCAGCTGTTTTTTGAATAGAAGGAGCTCTACCTATAACTTCTAAAAGAGGCTGTAAACTTAATGAAAAATTTTTGGAATATCCTGTTATAACTGCATCTACTTCTCCTTGATCGACCATCATAGCTCCGAAATGATCATTAGTACGTAAACGAATTTTTGCATCATATTGAGTTATTCCTTTTCTATTTCTTCTTTTCCAAAGAATTTTAGCATAATGTTCTATTTTTTTTTTATTTTCTTCTTGTTCAGGATCTATAATTTGTATTTTTATATCTAAATTATTTTCACTAATTAAATATTTTATCCTATTTTTTTTACCTAGAACAATTGGTTTATAAATAATTCCTTCTTCTTGTAGAATTTGAACAGATTTTAAAACATTATATTCTTCTCCATTACAAAAAACTATTTTTTTAGGATTTGTACGTGCTCTATTTTGAATCATTCTCAAAATTTTACTTTCATACCCCATTCTATCTAATAATTTTTCTTTATATTTTTTCCAATCTAAAATAGGATTTTTTGCTACTCCAGTATCCATAGCTGCTTTAGCTACAGCAGGAGAGACACGAGTAATTAATCGATTATCAAAAGGTTTAGGAATAATATATTCTTTTCCAAAAGAAATATTTTTTTTATTATAAACAATATTTACTTGTTCTGGAACAGGTTCTTTGGCTAGAGAAGCTATAGCATAAATAGCCGCTAATTTCATTTCATCATTAATAATATTGGCATGAACATCTAATGCTCCTCTAAAAATATAAGGAAAACCTAATACATTATTTACTTGATTAGGATAATCACTTCTTCCTGTAGCTATAATAACATCAGGACGTATTTTTATAGCTAAGTTATAATCAATTTCAGGATCAGGATTAGCCATAGCAAATACAATAGGATTTTTTGCCATACTTTTTAACATTTTTGGTTTTAATATTCCGCCAATGGATAATCCTATAAAAACATCTGTATTTTTAATAGCTTCTTCTAAATTTAGAATAGAAGAAGTATTTACTGCAAATTCTTTTTTTTCTGTATTTAAATCTTTTCGTGAATTATGTAATAATCCTTTACTATCAAACATTAAAATATTTTCAGTGGAAACTCCAAGTTGTTTATAAATTCTTGTACAAGAAATTGCCGCAGCTCCAGCTCCATTTACTACCATTTTTATATTTTTAATATTTTTTTTTACATAAGTTATAGCATTAAGTAATGCGGCTCCTGAAATAATAGCAGTCCCATGTTGATCATCATGCATAACTGGAATATTTAATTCTTTTTTTAATCTTTTTTCTATTTCAAACGCTTCTGGAGCTTTTATGTCTTCTAAATTAATTCCTCCAAAAGTTGGAGAAATAGCTTTTACCACTTCTATAAATTTTTTTGGATCAGATTCATTAATTTCTATATCAAAAACATCAATTCCAGAAAATATTTTAAATAAAAGTGCTTTTCCTTCCATGACAGGTTTAGAGGCTAAAGCGCCAATATTACCTAATCCTAAAACTGAACTACCATTGGTAATTACCGCGACAAGATTCCCTTTAGAAGTATATTTATATACTTCTTGAGAAAAACGTGCGATTTCCTTACAAGGTTCTGCAACTCCTGGAGAATACGCTAAAGATAAATCTCTTTGACTATTATATTTTTTTGTTGGAGATATTTGTATTTTTCCAGAAGGAAATTGACTATGATAATTTAAAGATTCTTCTCTAAAATTATTTATTTTTTTTCTCATGATACTGAATATTAATAATAATTGTAAAAATGTTTTTTTAAAAAAAATTAATCAGTAAACATTCATTATGATGACATCCAAAATAAATCCTTTTCAAAGAAATATTTTTTTTTATTAGAATTCCATCTAATTATCAGTTTATAATTTCCTTTTTTTAAAAATTTTTTAGGAATAAATAATATTTTTTTTGAATATTTTAAAATTTTAAAAGGTTTTATAACATCTAAATCTTTAGATGAAAAACGTAATAAAGTAAAAAAACCATACATTTTATCTAAAATTTGTGGAAATATTATTTTAATTCCAGAAGATAATATGAATATTTTAATTTTTTGAGGAAGTTTTAATACATTTTTTTTCTCATTAATAATATTTTGATATTTTATTTCTTCTTCATAATACCTATCTGATACTAGTTGACTACCTACATGAGGGAAAAAAAAAGTTATATAAATAATAAAATTTATAAAAATAACTAAAGATAATATAATTCCTGTTCCCCAGTTAAATTTTATTTTCATAATTTAAACTTAAAAATTTTAAAAAAAATATAAAATTCATATTTTATTCCAATTAATTATTTTTTTCCCTTGAGGTGCTTTATTTTTTATGGGTTTTTTTAATTTTGTATTAATAAAATAAACATAACTTGAAATTTTTTGAATATCATTTCCTTTTATTTCTCCAGATTTACCAAAAGCACGCATAGTAGGATTATTTACACTACCATTCCATATAATAGAAAATATATTTTTAAATAAATCTTTTTCTGTAATATTTATCCAATAATTATCTGTTAAATTAGGTCCTATATTCCCGCTTCCATCAGATTGATGACAAGTAGCACAATTTTCTTCAAAAAGCGTTTTTCCATTTTTTACAAATTCTTTTTTAAATTCAGCATTTATTAGGGTAACTTGTGGAGTATTTTTTTCAAAAATTTCAATTTTTTTTAATTGATTTTGATAATCAAAAATATATTCTTTATAAGGATCAGAAAAATCTGTTAATAAATAGGAAAAAAAATAAATTCCAGAAAAAATAATTGTTAAATAAAATAAATGAATCCACCACATTGGTAATTTATTATCTAATTCTATAATTCCGTCAAATCCATGATCTATTTTTTTTACATTTTGATTCATTTTTTTTGTATCATGAAATAAAAATTTATAAAATATATAAAAATAATTTCCTTCATTTTCTTCAATAATTTTTTTTCTTTTTTCTTTTGTAAGAAATTGTAATTTTTTACGATAAATTAGATTATTAATAGAATCTAAGATGAACAATAATATTGTTATAATAATTAAAAAAAATATTGTTATTGGATGAATAATATATGATCTATTTTCTATTCCTAAAAAAATATAAAATATAAATATTATAACAGATAAAATAGAAGGAATCATAATAAAATAAGGAATTTTTGATCTCATTAATATCTATTTTATTTTTTTTCTAAAGGAATAGTACTAATATTTTTATAATATTTTTTTGGTTTTAAACAAACAAAAAATAAAATAAAAAAAAAAGATAAAAAAAATAAAATTAACATAATAGATTGAAATATTCCAATATATGTTTCTGTCATAAAATATTGTTTAAAAGTCATTATTATTTTATTATGATTTAATATCTATTCCTAAACGTTGTAAATAAGCTATTAGTGCAATAATCTCTCTTTTTTCTAAAGGAATAAATTTATTTTTTTCTTTTTTCTTCTGTTCAATGATTTCTAATTGTAACCTAGGACATTCATTATAAATTTCTGAAACAATTTTATTAGCTTGTTGATCCATATCTTTATTAATTTGTTGTAAATATTCTAAAGTATATGGAACTCCTAATTTTATCATAGCTTGAATTTTTTTTTCTGTATTAGATCGATCTAATTTATTATAAATTAACCAAGGATATCTTGGCATAATAGATCCAGGAGAAGTAGAACGAGGATTATACATATGATTAAAATGCCATGAATTAGGATTTTTCCCTCCTTCTCTAGCTAAGTCTGGACCTGTACGTTTAGATCCCCAAAGAAATGGATGATCATATATAAATTCTCCAGCTTTAGAATATTCTCCATAACGAACAATTTCATCTCTAAAAGGACGAACTTGTGCACTATGACAAGCATTACATCCTTCTCTAACAAAAAGATCTCTTCCTTCTAATTCAAGAGCTTTATAAGGTTTAATATTATGAATAGTAGGTATATTAGATTTTATTACTAAAGTGGGAATGATCTCTATAATACCTCCAATTGCTACTGCTATAAAAGCAAATATAGTTAATTGTATTGGTTTTTTTTCTAACCAATTATGAAATTTTTCATTTTTTTCTATTATGTTTTTATATATTATAGGAGAAATAAATGCCTCATTATCAATAAATTGTCCTTTTTTAATAGTTTTATAAATATTATAAATCATAAGGATAAAACCTAAAAAATAAATCATCCCACCAATAAATCTTATTTTATAAAATGGAATAATTGATAAAACCGTATCTAAAAAATTTTTATAAGTTAATGTTCCATCTGGATTAAATTTTTTCCACATTCCTGATTGTAAAATAGATCCAAAATATAAAGGAAAAATATAAAATATAATTCCAACTATTCCTATCCAAAAATGAAAATTAGCTAATTTTATAGAATATAATTTAGTATTCCATAATTTTTGTGTTAACCAATACATGATACCAAAAGCCATAAAGCCATTCCAACCTAAAGTTCCCAAATGTACATGAGCAATCACCCAATCTGTAAAATGTCCAATAGAATTTAAAGTTTTAGTAGCTAACATAGGCCCCTCAAAAGTAGCCATTCCATAACTTACAAGACTAACAACAAAAAATTTTAAAATAGGATCTTTTTGAACTTTTCCCCAATCTCCTCTTAAAGTAAGTAATCCATTAATCATCCCCCCCCAAGAAGGGGCAATTAACATAATAGAAAAAATAGTTCCTAATATTTGAGCCCAATTAGGAAGAGATGTATACATTAAATGATGTGGCCCTGCCCATATATATATAAATATTAAAGACCAAAAATGGATAATGGAAAGTTTATAAGAAAAAATAGGTTGATTAGAAGCTTTTGGAACAAAATAATACATTAAGCCCAATATAGGCGTAGTTAATATAAAAGCGACGGCATTATGTCCATACCACCATTGCATTAAAGCATCTTGAACCCCAGCATATATAGAATAACTTTTAAAAGATAAAAGATCAATAGGTAATTCAAGATTATTAAATAAATGTAACATAGCTACAGCCACCCATGTTCCTAAAAAAAACCAGATACTTACATATAAATGTTGAATTTTTCTTTTAAAAATACTTCCAATCATATTTATTCCATAAATAAGCCAAATAACAAAAATGAATATATCAATAGGCCATTCATGTTCTGAATATTCTTTACTTGTATTGATTCCTAATAAAAAAGTAATCCAAGTAGAAAAAATAAAAATTTGCCATCCCCAAAAATGGATCCAACTTAAAAAATCACTAAAAATTCTTGTTTTTAATAAACGTTGTAAAGAATAGTAAGATCCTGTAAAAATAATATTTCCTACAAAAGCAAATATAGCAGTATTTGTATGTAACATTCTCCAACGACCAAACCCCATTATTCCTTTAGAATTTTTTAAATTACTCCCTAATAAAAAATCAGGCAAGTCAGGATAAAATAATAAAATAGCTATTAATAACCCAGCTAAAAAACTAATAATAGCCCAAAAAAGTGTAGCATAAAGAAAAGCTTTTACAATTTTATTATTGTAATAATATGTTTCTATTTTCATAAAAATATAAAAAAATTATTATTCAATTGTTTTCTTTTTATCCTCTATTAAAATTCTAATTTTAGGGGATTCATAATCATCAAATTGACCATAATAAAGACTAATTAAAAAAATTATCAAAAAAATACACCCTAAAGAAATACTAGATAATATCATAATGATTATTATATCCATAAAATAGTTTTTTAATAAAAAAATCTAAGATAAAAATCTTCTTGAAATCATCCAAGTAGATAAAATAGAAAATAAAATAACTGAGAAAGAACTTAAAGGCATTAAAATAGCTGTTATAAAAGGGTTTAAATAACCATTAATGGCAAATAGAATTCCAATAAAATTATAAAATAAACTAATGATAAAATTAATAATTACTAATTTATAAGATATTTTGGATATTTTTAAAAATAAAAAAATTTTATTCAAAGAATTAGATTGAAGAAAAGCATCACAATTTGGAAAAAAACTATTAATATTATCTGATATAGCTACACCTACTTCACTTTGATTTAATGCAGAAGAATCATTAATTCCATCACCAATCATCATTACTTTTTCTCCATTTTTTTGGATTTTTTTTATATAATTTAGTTTATCTTCTGGTTTTTGATTAAAAAAAATTTTACTATACCTTGGTAAAATAGATTTTAAATATTTTTTTTCTAATTCATTATGATCTCCTGAAAGAATAATAATTTTATATTTTATTAAATTTTTAAATATTCCTTTAATTCCTTTTCGATAAAAATTTCTAAAAATAAAATAACCAATTAATTTATTATTTATAGAAATAGCTACTGTTGTTTCTTTTTTTTTAAAATCTTTAATACCTATATATTGAGGTGATCCAATTTTTATATTAATATTTTTATTAATAACGCCTTGTATTCCTTTTCCTATTTTTTCTTTAAAATGATTTATAGAATAATATTCATTAATAGATAATTCTTTTAATATACGTTTACTTAAAGGATGATTAGAATGTCTTAATAAAGAAACAATTATTTTTTTATCTTTAAAATTTAGAATTTTTCCTATAAAAAAAATTTTTTCTTTATTTGTATCTGTAAGAGTCCCTGTTTTATCAAAAATGATAGTATTTATATTAGAAATTCGTTCCATAGTAAAGATATCTTTTACATAAAACCCTTTTTTAGAAAAAAATCTTATTATATTTCCAAATATTAATGGAGTTGAAAGTACTAAAGCACAAGGACAAGTAATAATTAAAACAGAAAAAGTTGTTTGAAATACTTTATTAAAATTAAAAAAAGACCAATAAATTCCTGTAATTATAGAAATTATTAATATAATAGGAGTAAAATATTGACTCAATTTATTTGATATAGAATATAAATGAAATAATTCTTTTTTTTTAAATTTTTTATGATTCCATAAAAAACTTAAATAACTTTGATCTATATTTTTAATAATTTTTAAATAAATAGCTTCTCCTTTTTGTTTAGATCCGGCATAAATATGCTCTCCTATTTTTATTCTTTTTAAATAAGATTCTCCTGTAATAAAACTATTATCTAATAAGGCTCTCCCTTTTATTAAAATAGAATCTGCAGGAATAATTTCTTCATTTTTAATGATAATACAATCACCTTTTTTTAAAGAAGAAAGTAATATTTTTTCTTCTTCTTTATTATCATTAATTTTTGATATATAAATAGGATAAAAAGATTTATAATCTTTATTATCAAAAGAAAGTATTTTATTATGAGTATAAATTTTTAGTATCCTACTAATAAGTAAAAAAAATGAAAACCCGGTAAGACTATCAAAATAACCAGAACCTAAATCAAAAAAAATTTCATAACAACTCCATAAAAAAAGAACAAATATTCCAATTGAAATAGGAATATCCATGTTGAAAATATTTTTTTTTAAACCTAAAAAAGCATATTTTATATGATCTATAAAAGAAAAAATAACTACAGGACAAGCAAGAATTAACATTAAATAATGAAAAAAATTTTTATGTTCAAAAAACCATATATCTTCTTTTGAAGCTCCTATATATTCTGGAATAGATAAAAGCATTATATTTCCAAAACAAAAAAAAGAAATTGCTAATTTTCCTATTAATTTTCTATTAATATTTATTTGTGTATTTTTTTTTATATTTTTAAAATTAATAGAAGGAGGATAACCAATTTTTTCTAAAAATTTAGCTAAATTACTTAATTTTAAATTTTTATTATTAAATGTAATTCTTACTTTTTTATTAGAGAAATCAACCGTAGATTCAAAAATATGTTTATTATAATTAGATAAATTTTCTAAAATAAAAATACAATAACTGCAATAAATTGAAGGAATTAAAAAACGAACAATAGTAATGTTTTTATATTTATAGTCTATGATTTTTTCTGCAATTTTTTCATGATCTAGAAAATTAAAATTTTCATGTATTTTCATAATAAATTTTTAAATCTGATTGATTTTTTTTATTATTTATTTTCTAGATATTTTTTATATTGAGATAAAGACATTAATTGATCATATTCTTTTTTATCTAAAACTGTAATTTTTAATAACCATTCTTCATTATTTTGTTTTATTTTTTCTGGTTTAGATAATAAATTTTGATTAATTTTAAGTATAATTCCTGAAACAGGCATAAATAAATCTGAAACACTTTTAACAGTTTCTATACTTCCAAATAAATTCCCTTCTTTTATTTTTTTTCCTATAATAGTAGAATCTATATCTAGATATATTATATCACCTAATTCATTTTTAGCAAAAAAACTAATTCCAATATAGGCTAGTTCATGATTATTATTATCTAATTGTATCCATTCATGATTTTTACTATATTTTAAATTATTAGGATTCATTTTCAATATAAATTGTGAATAATAACATAAAATTACGGTTTTTTATGTAAAAATATTCCAAAATAAACCCAGACGAATAAAAATATCTTGATGAAAAAAAGGTTTATTAAAATGTATATTTTGTATACTTGTATAAAAATTAGTTCTAAATATTTTAAAATTCAAAAAATAATTTATAAACGTTTTTTTTAAAAAATGATTTCCATAATATTCATTATTTGAAAATAAATCAAAAGGATAAGAAAAATTTTTAGAAAAAAATTGATTTAAATAATTAATTGAACACCCTGTTTTTATTAATAAAGATTTATCAAAATAAGTTTTTTTATAAGAAATTGTACTTTTATAAAAAAAAGATGGAATATAAAAAATTAAATTATCAGAAGATTGTTTTTGTAATAAAATTATATTATTAAATTGAAAATTATTTATATAATTAGTATTTTTTATTTTTAAGTTCCATAAATTTATATAATTCCAATTCAATAATTTATTATTTGTAGTAAAAAAATTAATATTATTAATTTTAGATGTTTTGAAAGAAATATTTAATTTTTTTTCTGAAAAAAAAGAAAAATTGATAGATTTAAAATTTAATAAATTATTAATTGTATTATTATAAAAATTTCCATTTTTATTAAAAATTAAAAAATTTGTAAAATTAGAATAAATATTTTTTTTTATTAAAATTTTAGTTAAAAAATGTAAGTTAGAATATAAATTAGTATCTAATTGAAAATTTATTTGTAAAGGAGTAGATCTTAATTTATTATCTAAAATCCATTTTTTATAAAAATTAAAATTTATTTTTTTATTAAAAATATCATGGATTTTGGTAACTATAGTAAAAACATTTATTTTTTTATTATACGTTTGATTATTAAATTTTTTTTTATGAAAAAAATCATTATAAAAAAATTGAGAATATATTTTTTCATATAAAAAACCTACCTCTATATTATATTTTTTCTTTTTTTTAAAAATTAAAGAATTATAATTTTTATAAAAAAATAAATTTTTTTGATAATTCTTTAATTCGTTTATTTTTTCTAATGAATTGGTAAAATATTTTGTATACTCTATGTAATTTCGAAAAAAAATAGATTTTTTATCATCATGATGATATGTTGGAATAATTTTTTTTATAAAACTAATATATAATCTTTCATGATTAATATTTTTTTTATCTAAAAAAGAATTAACATTATTTGTATAATTACATAAATTATTTTTTAAATAATGCCCCCATAATTTATAATATGAATTTTCTTTCCATTGATTAAAAGTTATTAAAAAATGATTATTAAATTTTTTATCAAAAAAAACATTTTTATATTCTATAGAATAATTAATATTTTTATTAGGACTATGAGTAAATAAACCACCTAATATTTTTTTATTAAAAATATCATGAATATAAAAAATTTCTGATATTGGTGTTTTTACATCAAAATATCGTATATGTTTACGAGAAAAAAAAACATCATTTATCCGGTTATTTTTTTTATAAAAAGACAAACATAATTTTTCTATATCATAAATTAATAATTCCTTTTTTAAATTAATATTATCTTTTTTTAAAAAATCATATTTCTTTATAGAAAGAGATTTAGTATCCAAAATTTGTTTTTTTTTATGATATTCTGTCCAATATTGATAATCTTGATATATCGGATGATAAATATCTGTTACAATATTTTTTGTATCTATATTTTTTATTTCTATAGAATAAGTCACATAAAAAAATCCAAAAAAACAAAGCAAGAAAATAAATATTTTCATACATATAAATTATAAATTACTCTATTTACTCTATTCATAGAGATATAAAAAAAATTATTGTACCTTTGTTGTACAAATTAGATGTAAATTTGAAATTTTTTTTACCAAAAAAATTTTTATATATATTATAAGGCTTGTCTTAATGACGGCCTTTTTTTCATATTTTCAAATAAAATGCCATAAATTATGTTCAAATTTAATTTTAGAACTATACAGAAAAAAATTTTGGCTGATAATACAACCCCCATAGAATTATATTTAAGATTAAGAGATCATTTTACAAATACTTTATTATTAGAAATGTCTAATGATCCTATTCTAAAAAAAAATTATTCTATCATTTGTATAAACAAAGTTTCAGAACTGATTTTGGATAAAAATATTGTACGGATATCATATCCAAATGGAGTACATCAACATATTTTTATTAAAGATAAATTAGATATTCAAATTTTAATTAATGATTTTTTTAAAAAATTTATCAATATAAATTCTTCAATATTTTATTCTGGTTTTTATGGATATATCTCTTATGATAGTATTCAATATTTTGAAAATATTAAATTTAACGCTATTGTAAAAATTCCTTATTCTTTACCAAAAATTAGATTAGGTTTTTATGGTAATTTAATTATTTTTCATACTTTTTGTAATAAAATGTATTTAATTGAACATAAATTTTCTAATTTAAAAAAAACATTTACTATAGATCAATTAATGGAACTTATTAAAAGAAAAAATTTCTATTTTTTTCCTTTTAAATATATTGGGACACGTTCGTCTAATGTTACTAATGATGAATATAAAAAAATGGTATATAAAGGGATTCAAGCTTGTTTACGTGGAGATGTTTTTCAAATAGTTTTATCCCGTCAATATAAACAAAAATTTCAAGGAGATGAATTTAATGTATATAGAGCGTTACGATTTATTAATCCATCTCCTTATTTATTTTATTTTGATTATGGAAATTATAAATTATTTGGATCTTCTCCAGAAGCACAATTAATTATTCATAATAAAATAGCCTATCTTAATCCAATAGCAGGTACTATACGAAGATCAGTAAATAAAAAAAATCAAGATCAAAAATTATCTAAAAAATTATTGAGTAATAAAAAAGAAAATGCAGAACATGTAATGTTAGTAGATTTAGCCAGAAATGATTTAAGTAAAAATTCATCTAATGTAAAAGTAGAATATTTTAGAAATATACAAAAATTTTCACATGTATTACATATGGTTTCTAAGGTATCTGGAAAATTAGAAAATAATATATCTCTTATTAAAGTATTTGGAGATACTTTTCCTGCAGGTACTCTTTCCGGAGCTCCAAAATATAAAGCAATGGAATTAATAGATAAAATAGAAAATCAACATAGAGGAGTATATGGAGGGGCTATTGGTTTTTTTGGATTAGAAAATAATTATCTTCATACAGCTATTATTATACGTTCTTTTGTAAGCAAAAACAATATACTTTTTTTTCAAGCTGGTGCAGGAATTGTTGCAGATTCTAAAGAAAAAAAAGAATTAGAAGAAGTTAATAATAAATTGATGGCTTTAAATAAAGCAATAGAATTAGCTAAAAATATTATATTTTAAAATTATATGAATAAAATATTAATATTAGATAATTATGATTCTTTCACATATAATCTTGTTCATATTGTAAAAAAATTAACTAAAAATACTATACAAGTTTATAGAAATAATGTAATTAAACTTTCTGATATTGAAAAATATAATAAAATTATTCTTTCTCCAGGACCTGGAATTCCTGATGAAGCTCATATTTTAAAACCTTTAGTAAAAAAATATGCATCTACTAAAAGTATTTTAGGAGTTTGTTTAGGTCAACAAGCTATAGGGGAAGTCTTTGGTGCTACTCTTTTAAATACTAAAAATGTATATCATGGAATAGCTAGTTTAATAAAAATTGTAGATTCAAAAGAATCAATTTTTAAAAAAATACCAAAAAAAATACAAGTTGGACGTTATCATTCCTGGATTATATCTCCCAATCATTTTCCTAAAAATTTAAAAATTACGGCCATTGGAGAAAAAGGAGAAATTATGGCATTACGTCATAAATTTTATGATGTACGTGGAGTACAATTTCATCCAGAATCTATTTTAACTCCATATGGAGAAAAAATTATAGAAAATTGGTTGAAAATATAAAATGATTATGAACAATATCCTTCATTCTTTATTTTTAGAAGAAAAAATACTTACAAAAAAAGAAGCAAAAAATCTTTTAATAGATTTATATAAAGGAAAAATAAATCCAACTCAAGCTATAGTCATGGCAATGATGTATAATTTTAGAAAACCTTCTTTAGAGGAAATTAAGGGGTTTAAACAAGCTTTTATGGATTTATGTATTCCAATAAATTTAACGGAATTTAATGCTATTGATATAGTAGGAACAGGTGGAGATGGAAAAAATACTTTTAATATTTCAACTATAGCTTGTTTTATAGTAGCTGGTACCGGAGAAAAAGTAATTAAACATGGAAGTTTTGGTTTTTCTTCTCAAACAGGATCTTCTAATATTTTAAAAAATTTAGGATATACATTTACAAATAAAGAAGAAAATTTAAGAAAACAATTAGAAACAGTAGGTTTTTGTTATTTACATGCCCCGATATTTCATCCTGTTTTAGATATTATTTCTGACGAAAGAAAAGAATTAGGTTTTAGAACTATTTTTAATACATTAGGTCCATTACTTAATCCATGTAATCCAAGAAATCAATTATTAGGTGTAAATAATTTAGAATTAGCTAGAATGTATTCTTACATATATCAAAATACTAATAAAAATTATGCAATTATTCATAGTTTAGATGGTTATGATGAAATAACATTAACGAGTGATATAAAATGTTATACTTCAAAAGAAGAAAGATTCTATTCTGTAGAAGAATTAGGTAAAAAAAAAATTAATCCTAAAGAATTAAAAGGAGGAAAAAATACAGAAGAAAATACACGAATATTAATAAATATTTTATCTGGAGAAGGAACTTTTGCCCAAAATGAAGTAGCATTAATAAATGCTACATTTGCTTTATGTTTATTAAATACAGATACCATTGAAACTAATTATGATAAAGCAAAATATTCTTTAAAAAGTGGAAAAGCAAAAAATATTTTAAAAAATTTATTAAGTTTATGAATATTCTTGATAAAATTATTTATATAAAAAAAAAAGAAATTTCTAAAAAAAAGGAATATTTTCCTATTTCTAAATTAGAAAAAAGAATTTTTTTTAAAAAAAAAGGTCGTTCTTTAATTAAAAATCTTAAAAAAAGTAAAACTGGAATTATTGCAGAATTTAAGCGTAAATCTCCTTCTGTAGGAATAATTAATACAACAGTTTCTTATCAAAAAGTAGTTAAAGATTATGAAAAAGCTGGAGCTTGTGGAATATCTATTATAACGGATAATTATTTTTTTGATGGAAAAGATCAATATTTGTCAAATACTCATTCAATAGTTTCTTTACCATTATTAAGAAAAGATTTTATTATTAATGAATATCAAATTATAGAATCTAAATCTTTAGGAGCAGATGTTATTTTATTAATAACAGAAATTCTTTCTAAAAAAGAAATAAAAAATTTTTCTATTTTGGCTAAAAATTTAGATTTAGAAGTTATTATAGAAATTCATAGTGAAAAAGAAATTGATAAATTATTTGATGATTCATCAAATATAATAGGAATTAATAATAGAAATTTACGAAATTTTATTGTTAATACTAATAATTGTTTAAAATTATCAAAAAAAATTCCTAATCATTATATAAAAATAGCAGAAAGTGGAATTTCTAATCCTAAAAAAATATTGTATTTACGAAAAAAAGGATTTAAAGGTTTTTTAATTGGAACTAATTTTATGAATACTAAAAATCCTGGAAATAGTTGTAAAAATATGATTAATATATTAAAAAATTATAATGTTTAAAATTTTTCAATTAAAAGATGAAATTAAAATTATTAAAAATCAAAATATGTGGAATGAAATTTCATATTAAAAATATTTCTAATTTATTTCCTGATTTTATAGGTTTTATTTTTTATCCTCATTCCCCAAGATTTGTAGGTTATGATTTTTTACTTCCAAAAATTCCAAAAAAAATATTTAAAACTGGTGTTTTTGTTAATGAATCAAAAGAAAATATATTAAAAATTAGTAAAAAACAAAAATTAGATTTTATTCAATTACATGGAACGGAAAGTCCCTTTTATTGTGAAAATCTTATAAAAAAAGGATTAAAATTAATTAAATCTTTTAGAATTGATAATGGTTTTTCTTTTAAAGAAATTAAGGATTATCTTAATTTATGTAATTATTTTCTATTTGATACTAAAACTACAATTTTTGGAGGAAGTGGAAAAAAATTTAATTGGGATAAATTATATGAATATCATTGGGATACTCCATTTTTTTTAAGTGGAGGAATTGGAATAGAAGATATTGATAAAATTAAAACTTTTTTTTATTCTCATTCTAAAATGTTTGGAATTGATATTAATAGTAAATTTGAAATTTTACCAGGAAAAAAAAATAATAAAAATATAAATATTTTTATCAAAAAAATAAGAAAATTATGAAATTTTTTGTAGATAAAAATGGATATTATAATGAATTTGGAGGAACATTTATTCCTGAAATGTTATATAATAATATAAAAGAATTACAATGTAATTATAAAAAAATTATACAGACCTCTATTTTTAAAAAAAAATTTAAAGATATTTTACAAAATTATGCAGGAAGACCTACTCCTTTATTTTTTTGTAAAAAATATTCAGAAAAATATAAAGCTAAAATTTATTTAAAAAGAGAAGATTTAAACCATACAGGATCACATAAAATTAATAATACTATAGGTCAAACATTATTAGCTAAAAAATTAGGTAAAAAAACAATTATTGCAGAAACAGGTGCTGGACAACATGGAGTCGCTACTTCTACTATTTGCGCTTTAATGAATTTAAAATGTATTATTTTTATGGGAAAAAAAGATATGAATCGTCAATTATCTAATGTAATAAAAATGAAATCTCTTGGAGCTCAAGTTATGCCTGTGATAAATGGAGAACAAACATTAAAAGATGCAGTAAATGACGCTATTCGTTATTGGATAAATAATCCAGAAAGTTATTATTTAATAGGCTCGACTGTTGGTCCACATCCATATCCTCAAATGGTTGCTGATTTCCAATCTATTATTAGTGAAGAAATTAAAATACAATTAAAAAAAAAAGAAGGGCGTCATTTTCCTAATTATGTAATTGCTTGTATAGGAGGAGGAAGTAATGCTGCTGGTGCTTTTTATCATTTTTTAGATAAAAAATTAGTTAATTTAATAGCAGTAGAAGCTGCAGGTTTAGGTGTTCATACAAAAAAAACAGCAGCTACTACTTATTGTGGTTCTAAAGGGATTTTACATGGTAGCAAAACTCTTCTTTTACAAGATAAAGATGGTCAAGTACTTCCTGCATATTCTATATCTGCTGGATTAGATTATCCAGGAATAGGCCCTATGCATGCTAATTTATTTTTAAAAAAACGTGTCAATTTTTTACATGCTACAGATGAAGAAGCAATAAAATCTGGAATTGAATTAATACGATCTGAAGGAATTATTCCTGCATTAGAAAGTGCTCATGCATTAGTTGCATTAAAAAAAATAATATTTAATAGAGATGATATCGTAATTTTAAATTTATCAGGTAGAGGAGATAAGGATATGGACGTTTATCAAAAATTTATTTCTTATGAATAAAATACATACATTATTTAATATAAAAAAAAATATATTATGTATATATTTTACAGCAGGATATCCTACTATAGATAGTATAGAAAAAATACTTTTATCTTTGCAAGATCATCCTTATGTAGATTTGATAGAAATCGGACTTCCTTATTCGGATCCTTTAGCTGATGGAATAGTTATTCAAAATAGTAATCAAATTTCATTAAAAAATGGAATGAATATTACTTTATTATTTTTAATAATAAAAAAAATTAAAAATAAAATAAAAAAACCAATAATTATTATGGGATATTATAATCAATTTTATAAATTTGGAGAGGAAAAATTTTTAAAAAAATGTAAAAAAATAGGTGTATCCGGATTGATATTTCCAGATATGCCGGTTTCTATTTTTATAAAAAAATATAAAAAAATATTTAAAAAATATTTATTATCTATGATTTTTTTAATTACTCCAAAAACTGATAAAAATAGAATTTTACAATTAAGTAAAATAACAGATGGTTTTTTATATTTAGTATCTTCTAATTCTGTAACAGGAAAAAATATATTCTTTGGAAAAGAACAAATATTATTTTTTAAAAAAATACAAAAATTATCTTTACGTATTCCTAAATTAATTGGTTTTGGAATTAGAGATAAAAAAACTTTTGAATTAGCATGTCAATATGCGAATGGAGGAATTATTGGTAGTTCATTTATTCAATCTTTAAATGAAAAAACATTAAAAAAATGTATTATAAAATATATAAATTCTATTATATTATAATTTAATTTTTTATTCCAAAAATAGAAGTTCCTAATCGAATGGTCGTAGTTCCATAATCTAAAGCTATATCATAATCTCTACTCATTCCCATAGAAAGAATATAATGGTGATATTTTTTTTTATATTGATTATATGTTTTATTTAAATAATTAAATTCATTATGTATTTTTTTAATATCTTTTTTTACAGATAAAGAAGCCATCCCCATTAATCCTAATATTTTTACATTTGTCATATTTTGATAATTTTTATTTTCTAATATTTCATCTGCATTTTTTTTTGTAATTCCAGATTTATTTTTTTCATTACAAATTTTTATTTGTAAAAGACAATGTATTTTCCGATTATATTTAATAGCTTCTTTATTAAGAATTTGAATATGTTTAATTTTTTGAATACTATGAATTAAGTAAATAAAAGGAGCGATATATTTTAATTTATTACTTTGAATGTTTCCTATCATATGCCAACGAATATCCTTTGGCAATTTTTTATATTTTTTAATAATTTCTTGTACATAATTTTCCCCAAAGTCTCTATGTCCTATTTCATATAATTTTTCTATAGAAGAAATAGTTTGATTTTTAGTTACAACGACAATTGTGATATGTTTAGGAATATTTTTTTTTATAGAAAAAAAACGATGTTGAATTTGATTCATTATTTTATTATGAAAATTTTTTTTCAAATTTTTTCATTTTTTCAATTAAAAATTGAACACTTTCTAATGGTAGGGCATTATATATACTAGCACGATATCCACCGAATGATCTATGTCCTTTTAATCCCACTATATTTTCTTTTTTACACATATTATTAAATTCATTTTCTAAATATTTTTTTTTTAAAAAAAAGGTAACATTCATATTTGAACGATCTTTTTTTTGAATTTTATTTTCAAAAAAGTTATTACGATCTATTTCTTCATATAATAATTGAGATTTTTTTTTATTTTCTATTTCTAAAATAGAAAGTCCTCCTTTTTTTTCTATCCATTCTAAAGTTAACATAGAAGTATAAATAGAAAAAACATTTGGAGTATTTAAAATACTATTATTTTTTATATGAATTTTATAATCTAAGTAAGATGGTATTTTTTTTTTTATTTTATCTAAAATTTTTTTTTTAATTATCACAATCGTCATTCCTGCAGAACTAACATTTTTTTGTGCAGAAGCATAAATTAAACTAAATTGACAAAAATTTAATTTTCTACTAAAAATATCAGAAGACATATCACAAACTATAGGAATAGATGTTTTAGGAAAAAAATTCATTTGTGTTCCAACAATAGTATTATTAGAAGTACAATGAAAATAATCAACTTGATTTGGAATTTTATAATTTTTAGATATAAATGAATAATTGTTTTCTTTACCTGAAAAAAGAATTTTTACTTTTCCAAAGTTTTTTGCTTCTTTAATAGCTTTATTTGCCCATATTCCTGTATCTAAATAAGCAGCTTTATTTTTCATTAAATTATATGGTACCATGGTAAATTGTAATGTAGCACCTCCTTGAAGAAATAAAATTGAATATTCCTCATTTAAATTCATGACACGTTTTACTAAAGATGTTGTTTTTTCTATTATTTCTATAAAATGATTACTTCTATGAGAAATTTCAAGTAAAGATAATCCAGTTTTATTGTAATTAATGACAGATTTAGCTGATTGTTGAATTACTTGTTTAGGTAAAATAGAAGGGCCTGCATTAAAATTATGTATTTTCATCATATATAAATTAAAATATAAAAAAAATTTTTTATAAAACTTAAGGATAATTAATGAATTATATTTTTATTCCTAATATTTTTTTAGTATTTTTTGTCACTTTAAATCGATTATCTAAACGATATCCTATAACAAAAATAATATATCCATTTCCATTTATTAATAACCAAGTTTGTTCTTTTTCTAATAAAGAAAATTTTTTTTCTTTATAATATTTACTTAGTTTTTTTTTCCCTTTCATATTTAAAGGGAAAAAAAAATCTCCTTTTTTCCAAGTTCTTAATTGTAAAGGAAATTGAATTTTATTAAAATCTATCAATGACATATTTATACTATTTTCTATATTTTCTTTTTTTATATTAAAAAAAAATTTAATATTAATAGGCAATGAAATAGTATTAAATTTAATATTAGGAATAATATAAATTTTTTTTTTATTTTTAAATAATTGATTTTTTTTTATTACAATCCAATGATTCCTATTATTAATAATACGATAATTTTTTGAAATTAATTGTTTTCCAGATTGTGCATTAAAAAAATTTTTTAAATTTTTTATATTATTAAATCCATATGGAAAAAATAATTTAAATAAATATAAAGATAATGGTTCTAAATTTTTTATTTTTTTATATTCTATTTTCCAAAAAAAAAAAGGATAATATTTTTTTTCTATTGTAATTTTTTTATATATATTAATAATATTTTTTTCTATTAAATAATTTTCTTTATGAAGTAATTTTATACTTTTTTTAAATCCATTATGGATGTAAGATGAGATATTAGATATAACTAAACGAATTTTATTTCTTAAATATTTATTTTCTTGATTACTCTTGTCTATTCTCCATTTAATTTTATTAAAATTAGCATAATTTAAAATTTCTTTTTTAGTAAAAGAATAAAGAGGTCGAATAAATTTTCCATTTTTTTTAGTTATTCCTAATAATCCTTTAATTCCTGTCCCTCTTATTAGATTAAGAAAAAAAGTTTCTATAGAATCATTTAAATGATGTCCTAAAGCTAGGTATTCATAAGAATAATTTTTTAATAATTCTTTAAACCAATCATATCTAAGTTTTCTAGCAGACATTTGTATAGATAATTTATATTTTTTAGAATAATTAAAAGTATCAAAACGTTTAATATGACATTCTATTTTTTTTTCAAAACAAAATTTTTTTATAAATAATTCATCTTTATTAGATTCTTTTTTTCGTAAATTAAAATTACAATGAGCTACTCCCAACTTTTTTATAGGAAGATGAAGAAATAAATTCAGAAGGACCATACTATCTACTCCTCCGCTTACAGCAATACAAATTTTTTTATTTTTAATAGAAAAACTTTTAAGAATTTTATCTAAAAAAAAACAATCATACGATGATGACAATTTTTTGATCATAAAATAAATTTTATAATTTCTTGAACTATATCATTTTCTGATTTTCCATTTATATTAATTTTTTTAAAAGATTTTTCATAAAAAAAGATTCTTTCTGATAAATGTCTCATAATAAATTTAAATAATTTTTTTTTGGATAAATGAGCTATTAATGGTCTTTTTTTTTTTTCTGTAGATAATCTTTTATATAAAGTATAAATATTTGTGTGTAGATAAAAAGTTTTAGATACTTTATTTAATAAATTCATGTTACCTTGATAACAAGGTGTTCCCCCTCCTACAGATAAAATATATTTTTTTTTTTTTTTAAAATTTTTTTAAGAATAAAATGTTCTATTTTTCTAAAAGACTTTTCTCCTTTTTTTTTAAAAATATCCAAAATAGAACTTTTTTGATTTTTTACGAGTATTTCATCTAAATCATAAAAATTCCATTTAATTTTTTTAGATAAAATTTTTCCTATAGTTGTTTTTCCACATCCCATATATCCAATTAAAATAATTTTCATATTAATATAGTATATTTGTTGTTTTATTCTATATGATGAAGACCTGATAGCTCAGCTGGTAGAGCATTACACTTTTAATGTAAGGGTCCTGGGTTCGAATCCCAGTCAGGTCATTTTTTCAATTTCTAATACCATTGGACAATGATCAGAATATCCTACTTTTGGTAACAAATAGGCTTTAATCATTTTATTTTTTAAAGATTTACTTACCATAACATAATCAATCCTCCAACCATGATTATTTATTTTTGCATTATAACGATAATTCCACCAACTATAATTTTTTCCATCTTTTATATATATTCTAAAGCTATCTATAAAATCTAATTTTTGTAAAAAAGTCCCTAACCATTTCCTTTCTTCTGGTAAGAATCCAGATATTTCTTGATATTTAATAGGATCATAAATATCTATTCTCTTATAACAAATATTGTAATCTCCACAAATAATAAGATTATTTAATTTTTTTTTTATTTTTTTTATATAAAAAAAGAAATTTTTCATAAAAAAAAATTTAAAATTTAATCGATCTTTTTTATTATTATTTCCTGAAGGAATATAAATATTTATTACGGATATTTTTTTAAAATCTATACGAATAACTCGTCCTTCTTGGTCTATAGAATCTATTCCTATTCCATATTCTATATTTTTCGGTTTTTCTTTACATAAAATAGCTACTCCACTATATCCTTTTTTTTTTGCAGAGAACCAATAATGATTATATCCTAAATTATCAAAAATATTAGTTTTTATTTGTTCTTTAAGAGCTTTTATTTCTTGTAAACATAATATATCTGGTTGAAATATTTCAATCCAATTAGAAAAACCTTTCTTTATGACAGATCGAATTCCATTAATATTATAACTAACAATTTTCATAAAAAAAGTTTTTTATACAAAATAAGGAAAAAATAGAGTTTTAAAAAGGATTAATAATATTCAAAATAGTTTTTTATCTTTGCTTTAATTCATTAATTATAGTTAATAAAGATTAGTTAATACAGATAAAAAGCTTACAAAATAAATTAGTAAGCTTTTGTTATTTTTTTCCTATATGGATAATAAACTTAAAATAGCTATTCAAAAATCAGGACGTCTTTATGAAGACTCTATAAAATTACTAAAAGATTGCAGTATTGAAGTAAATATTGGAATAGATAAATTAAAAACGACAGCTTTAAATTTTCCGTTAGAAATACTTTTTTTACGAGATGATGATATTCCTCAATATTTAGAAGATGGAGTCGCAGATATAGGAATTGTAGGAAAAAATGTTCTTTTAGAAAAAAGAAAAAAAATAAAAATTAAAGAAACTCTTGGTTTTGGTAAATGTCGTTTATCTATAGCAGTTCCTAAATCTTTAAGATATCATGATATAAATGATTTAAATGGAAAACGTATTGCGACTAGTTATCCATTTTTAGTAAAAGAATTTTTTAAAAAAAAATATATAAAAGCAGATATTCATGAAATATCTGGAGCTGTAGAAATTGCACCTGGAATAGGTTTAGCTGATTGTATTTGTGATTTAGTAAGTAGTGGATCTACATTATTTATGAATGGATTAAAAGAAGTTGAGACAATTCTTCAATCTGAAGCTATTTTAGCTTCTAACCTTTATTTATTGTCTTATCAAGAAACCATTATGGAAAAATTATTATTTAGAATTAGAGCTGTCAAAAAAGCTAAAAATAATAAATATATTCTTTTAAATGTTTCTAATAAAAGATTAGACAAAATTATATCTTATCTTCCTGGAATTAAAAGTCCAGTAGTTCTTCCATTAGAAAATTCAAAATGTAGTTCTGTCCATTCTGTAGTAAATGAAAATGATTTTTGGGGAATTATAGAAAATTTAAAAGCACTTGGCGCAGAAGATATCTTAGTATTACCAATAGAAAAAATTATACTTTAATAAAAAAAAATATTATGAATATTCAAATGTATATTCATCCCCCATTTAAAATATGGAAATATCTTTCAAAAAGATCTGTAAAAAAAGATATTGATAAACTAAATGATGTAGTAATCTCTATTATAAATAATGTAAAAATATATGGAGATTTATCCTTAAAAACCTATACTAAAAAATATGATAATTGTCATATTAAATATTTTCAAGTAACGAAAGAAGAAATTATTCAAGCAAGTAATAAAATATCAAATTCTTTAAAAGAAGCTATTCAAATAGCTTATAATAATATAAAATTTTTTCATAAAAAACAAATACATAAAGAATCTAAAATAGAAATTTCTCCAGGAGTAATTTGTTGGAGAAGATCAGTTCCTATAGAAAAAATAGGGTTATATATCCCAGGGGGGATATATCCCTTATTTTCTACTGTATTAATGTTAGGGATTCCAAGTAAATTAGCAGGATGTAAAAATATAATTTTATGTACTCCTCCAAATAAAAATGGAGATATTCATCCAGCTATTTTATATACGGCACAATATGTAGGAATTAAAAAAATATATAAAGTCGGAGGTGCTCAGGCTATTGCAGCTATGGCTTATGGAACAGAAAGTATTCCTTCTGTATATAAAATATTTGGACCTGGAAATTCTTATGTAACAATAGCTAAAAAAAATGTATTTAAAAATGGAGTAGTTTCAATAGATATCCCTGCTGGACCTTCAGAAATAGTTATATTAGCGGATGATACCGCTAATCCAAAATATGTAGCGTCTGATTTACTTTCTCAATCAGAACATGATCCAGAAAGTTATATCCTTTTAGTTTCTATTAATGAATCTTGGACAAAAAAAGTAAAAAATGAATTAAAAAAACAATTAATCAATATTTCTAATAGAAAAGAAATTATAAAAAAATCTTTAGAAAAAAGTAAAATAATTATTTTTTCTTCCTTAGAAGAAGGAGTTCATTTTATTAATAAAATTGCTCCAGAACATCTTATTATAAATTGTAATAATGCTTATTATTGGAGTGATAAAATAAAAAATTCTGGATCTGTATTTTTAGGAAATTATTCTCCAATTAGTATTGGTGATTATGCTTCTGGAACCAATCATGTACTACCGACAGATGGTTATGCTAAATATTATAGTGGAATATCTGTAGATAGTTTTATAAAAAAAATAACTTTTCAAAAAATTTCTAAAAAAGGATTGCGAAATTTATCCAAATGTGTGAATGTTTTATCTTTAGAAGAAGGATTAATTGCGCATCAAAAATCCATTAATATTAGATTAATAAATGAAGAATAAATGCATGAATCATAATAAAATAATTTCAAATTTTAATTTAAATTCATTAATTAGAACAAATATCCTCCACATAGAACCTTATCTTTCTGCTAGAGAAGAATATAATAAAAATAATAAATCCATTTTTTTAGATGCTAATGAAAATTCTTTTGGAGCTCCTTTATCTTTTTACAATTCATATAATAGATATCCAGATCCGTTACAAAAAAAATTAAAAAAAAAAATATCTGAAGTAAAAAATATTTCTGAATCTAAAATTTTTTTAGGAAATGGAAGTGATGAGATTATTGATTTAATTTATCGTATTTTTTCACGTCCAACAATTGATCATTCTATTATTTTACCACCTACATATGGTATGTATGAAGTAAGTGGAAAAATTCATGGAGTAGATATTGTCAAAGTTTTTCTTACAAAAGAAGAATATCAATTAAATTTAAAAAAAATTAAACAAGTTATTAATCCATATAGTCGTATTATTTTTATTTGTTCTCCTAATAATCCTACTGGAAATGATTTAAAGAGAAAAGATATTCAATCTATTATTAAAGAATTTAAAACAGGAATTGTGGTATTAGATGAAGCTTATATTGATTTTTCCGATAAAAAATCTTTTTCTACAGAAATAGATAATTATCCTAATTTAATTATTCTTCAAACACTTTCTAAATCTTGGGGATTAGCAGGATTAAGAATAGGGATCGCTATTACATCTGAATCTATTATTAAATGGATGAATAAAGTCAAATATCCTTATAATATTAGTCAAATTGCACAAAAAATTGCTATTAAAGCACTTGAAAATAAAGATTTATTTTTTTATCATTTAAAAAATATTCTTTCAGAAAGAAAATATATGGAAGATTCATTAAATGAAATATCTATTATACATAAAATTTATCCTAGTTCTTCAAATTTTTTATTAGTGAAAGTCACTTGTTCTTCAACCAATCTTTATAAATATTTAGTAGAAAAAAATATTATTGTTAGAGATCGTACAAAAATTATTTTATGCAATAAATGTTTAAGAATTACTGTAGGGACTCATGAAGAAAATCAATATTTAATTAATAAAATTAAAAAATACTCTAAAAAATGTTTCAAAATAAAATAAGAGGAGGTGTGAAAAAAATATTATTTATTGATAGAGATGGAACTATAATAAAAGAAGTCCCGCCTACTTATCAAATTGATACTATTGAAAAAGTAAATTTTTATCCAAATGTGATATATTTTTTAAAAAAAATAGTCAAAGAACTGAATTATATTTTAGTTATGGTAACTAATCAAGATGGATTAGGAACGGATAAGTTTCCTGAAAAAAAATTTTGGCCAATACATAATCACATATTAAAAGTATTAAAAACAGAAGGAATTCATTTTTTTGCTGTTCATATAGATAAAACGTATCCAGAAGAAAATTCATCGACTAGGAAACCTGGAATAGAAATGCTTAAAAATTATTTTCATTACGATTATAATCTTAAAAAATCTTTTGTTATTGGAGATAGATTTACAGATATTTTACTTTCTAAAAATTTAGGGTGTAAGGCTATATGGATTAATGATCCCCTTATTTATTGTCATAAATTATTTGAAAAAAAGTTATCTTTAGATAAAGATATTTTAAATAAAATTGTAGCATTAAAAACGGATAATTGGGAAACAATTTATAAATTTTTAAAAAAAAAAAATCATATAAAATATAGAAGAACTACATTAGAAACAGATATAAAAATTAGTATACAATTGGATGGAGAAGGTAAATCTAATATAAAAACAGGATTAGGTTTTTTAGATCATTTATTAGAACAAATGGCTTTTCATAGTTTAATAAATATGAATATTTATGCAAAAGGAGATCTTCATGTAGATGAACATCATACTATAGAAGATACGGGTATTTCTTTAGGAACTATTATTCATAATTCTATAAAAGATAAAAGAGGAATAGAACGATATGGTTTTTTTTCTATTCCTATGGATGATTGTTTATCTACAGTCGTTTTAGATCTTGGAGGAAGAAGTTTTTTATCTTGGAAAGTGAAATTTTTTAGAGAAAAAATAGGGAACGTTCCTACAGATATGTTTTTTCATTTTTTTAAATCTTTTTCAGATCATGCACAATGTAATCTATATATTCATTCTATAGGTAAAAATGATCATCATAAAATAGAATCTATTTTTAAGGCTTTTGCTAGAGCTCTTAGAATGTCAATACAAAAAAATAAAACTAATAAATTACCTAGTTCTAAAGGACTATTATTATAAAAACAATATGAAAACTATTATTATAAAATATCCTGCTGGAAATGTACAATCTGTTCTTTTTTCTTTAGAAAGATTAGGAGTAAAAGCTATAGTAACAGATTCATTAGAATCTATTAATAATGCAGAAAAAATTATTTTACCTGGAGTTGGAGAAGCAAATTTTGCTATGCAATATTTAAAAAAAAAAAAATTGGATATTTTTATTTCTAAAACAAAAAAACCTGTATTAGGGATATGTTTAGGAATGCAATTACTATGTAAATTTTCAGAAGAAAGTAGTACCTCCTGTATTGGTATTTTTGATTTATATGTAAAAAAATTTAAATCAAAAAATAAAAATGAAAAAATTCCTCAAATCGGTTGGAATACTATTTATCAATTACAAGGGCCTTTATTTAAAAATATCCCAGATAACAGTTATCAATATTTTGTACATAGTTATTACGCTCCTTTAGGAAAGGAGACAATAGCTAAAACAGATTATATTATTTCTTATAGTGCAGCTATTCAAAAAAATAATTTTTATGCTGTACAATTTCATCCTGAAAAATCTTCTTTTATAGGACATAAAATATTAGAAAATTTTATTAGATTATAATAAAATAAAATGAATATTATTGCAGCGATAGATATTATAGATGGAAAATGTGTTCGTCTAATACAAGGGGATTATAAAAAAATAACAATTTATAATAATGATCCATTAGATGTAGCTTTATTATTAGAAAATTATGAAATATCAAGACTTCATTTAGTAGATTTAGATGGAGCTAAAAATGGAAAAGTTATACATTGGAATATTTTAGAAAAAATAGCAAAGAATACAAATTTAATCATTGACTTTGGAGGTGGAATTCATACAGATGAAGATATTCGTATTGTTTTTGAAAGTGGAGGGAGTATAGCGACTATTGGAAGTATCGCAATAAAAAATCCATTTATTTTAAAAAAATGGATTCATATTTATGGAGTAGATAAAATTCTTCTTGGAGTAGATATTAAAAATAATCAATTAGCTATGAATGGTTGGACTAAATTATATAATAAAATTTCTTTTTGGAATTTTTTAAAAGAAAAAAATAGTCATGGAATAAAAAAATTTTTTTGTACAGATATATCTAAAGATGGAATACTTTCTGGTCCATCATTTTCTTTATACAAAAAAATAATCAAAAAATTTCCCAATATGAAGTTAATTGCAAGTGGAGGAGTAACAAATATAGAGGATATTGATAAATTAAAATATTTAGGTTGCTATGGAGTTATTATAGGAAAAGCTATTTATGAAAATCAAATATCTTTGGTAGAACTTAGAAATTGGATAAAAAAAAATAATAAAATTAATAAATGATTAATTTATGTTAGTTAAACGTATTATTCCTTGTTTGGATATTAAAAATAATAGAACTGTAAAAGGAGTAAATTTTAAATTTTTAAAAGACGCTGGAGATCCAATTCAATTAGGTAGGTGGTATACTAACCAAGGTGCAGATGAATTAATTTTTTTAGATATTACAGCAACGTATGAAAAACGTAAAACGTTGAAAAATTTAGTAAAAAAAATTTCTCGTTATATTAATATTCCTTTTACAGTAGGTGGAGGAATAAAAGATGAACAAGACGTAGAATTATTATTAAATTCAGGAGCAGATAAAATATCTATAAATACAGAAGCTTTTAAAAAACCAAAAATTTTAGATCTGTTATCTAATAGATTTGGAAGTCAATGTATTGTTTTAGCGATTGATACTAAATATGAAAATAATGAATGGTGGGTATATTTAAATGGAGGAAGAATTCCTACTAGGAAAAAAACCTTAAATTGGGCGAAGGAAGGAGTAAATAGAGGTGTAGGAGAAATATTATTAACGTCAATGAATCATGATGGGACAAAAAATGGATTTGCTTTAGATATAACAAAAATAATTTCTGAAAGTATTTCTATTCCTATTATTGCTTCAGGTGGTGCTGGAAAATTAAAAGATTTTTATCAAGTTTTTAAAAAAGGGAAAGCAGATGCAGCTTTAGCGGCTAGTATTTTTCATTATAAAGAGATTAATATTCCAGAATTAAAAAATTATTTAAATCATCATAATATTCCTGTAAGAATTAATAAATAAATTAACACATGAAGGATTATCCAAAAAAAATTAATTTTCATAAAGGGTTAATTCCCGTTATTATTCAAGATTATAAAACACATAAAGTATTAATGTTAGGCTATATGAATCAAGATGCATATAAAAAAAGTATTAATGAAAAAAAAGTAACTTTTTATAGTAGATCTAAAAAAAGATTGTGGACAAAAGGGGAGTTTAGTAAAAATTATCTTTTAATTGAAGAAATTTTAATTGATTGTGATAAAGATTCTTTATTAATTAAAGCAAAACCTACAGGACCAATTTGTCATTATGGAACAGATACTTGTTGGAAAGAAATAAATAAAATTAATTTTTTATTTTTTTTAGAAAATATAATTTCTAATAGAATTTATCAAAAAGATGATAAATCTTATATTTTTAAATTATTTCAACAAGGAATTAATAAAATATCTCAAAAATTAGGAGAAGAAACTATAGAAACTATTATTGAATCTAAAGATGATAATAAAACATTATTTTTAAATGAATCTGCAGATTTATTATTTCATTATTTAATTCTTTTATATATTAAAGGATTTAGTATTCAAGATGTTATAAATATTTTAGAAAAAAGAAATTTATCAAAATCACACTAATTTAAGTAAAATTTAATATTTTATGAATATGAAGAAAAATTTTACATTTAATTAAATTAATTATTAATATCAGTAATTATTTTTTGCATTTTTTTTACCAGAATGTTACATTATGATTGCAATAATAAAATATATTTTATTTTTTTTATATCAATAAATTGTTATTATTAACAAATAATTATTTTGAATTTATTTAAGGTTTTTTTTATAATAATTATTATTCAATAAATAATATATTTATTGGGAAACTTTCAGGAGTTTAAAATGGCATCTTATTATTACATTGCATCCTTAAAAAGGAATAAAATATGCTTACATAATAATGAAAAAAAATATTTTTCATTATTAAATTCTATTTAATGCAGCTATTACTGTATTCTTTATAAGCATAATCCTGGTCATAGGGCCTATTCCACCTGGAACAGGAGTAATATAAGAAGCTTTTCCATAAACACTATTAAAATCTACGTCACCTTTTAAAAAAAATTTTTTTCCTTTTTTTATTTTTGTAATACCGACATCGATAATAATAGCTCCTTTTTTAATCATTTTTCCTGTTAAAAAATATGGGATTCCCACTGCTGTAATAATAATATCCGCTTTTTTTGTATAAAAATCTATATTTTTAGTATTTTTATGAGTAAGCGTTACTGTACTATTACCTATAATAGTATTTTTTCTACTCATTAAAATACTAATTGGTCTACCTACTATACGACTTCTTCCTATTACGACAGTATGTTTCCCAGATATTTTTATTTTATATTTTTTTAGAATAGTTAATATTCCTAAAGCTGTAGCAGGATAAAATGCTTTCATATTTAAAGACATTTTTCCAAAATTTTCTGGATGAAAACCGTCTACATCTTTTTTAGGATTAATTGATAAAATAATATTATCCGTATTAATATATTTTTGAAGAGGTAATTGAACAATAAACCCATCTATAAGTGGATTTTGATTCATTTTTTCAATTTCTTCAATTAATTTATTTTCTGTAGTATTTTCAGGTAAATGAATTAAAGAATATAATATTCCTATATTTTTACATTCTTGTATTTTGCTATTTACATATGTAATACTAGAACTATTAGTCCCAGATAAAATAATTCCTAGATGAGGAAGAGGTTTTTTTTTTTTTTTTATACTTATATCTATTATTTTAGCAATTTCTTTTCTTATTTCAATTGCTAATTTATTTCCATTTAATAATTTTGTCATTTTCTAATTTCTATTTCTTGAGTTAATTGAAAAAATTCTTTAACAGATAATTGTTCTGCTCTTTTATTTAAAAAAGGAATATCTAAAAAATTTGTAATATTTTTAAAATTTTTTAAAGAATTTTTTAATATTTTTCTTCTTTGATTAAAAGCCATTTTTACACATTTCAATAAAAGATCTTTATTACAAATAATTTTTTTTCTTTTTAAAGAAATAACTGCTGATTTTACATTTGGAATAGGAATAAATACATTTTTTTTTACAGTAAAAAGATATTTTATATCATAAAAGGTTTGTATTAAAACAGATAAAATTCCATAATTTTTTTTATTTTTTTTAGATATAAGACGTTCTGCTACTTCTTTTTGAAACATTCCAATACATTCTGGGATATATTGATGATATTTTATAATATGAAATAATATTTTAGAAGAAATACTATAAGGAAAATTTCCAATTAAAGCAAAATTATTAAGATGAATTTCTTCAGGATTCCATTTTAAAAAATTTTTATTAATAATATATTTATTAGAAATAGAAAAATGATTTTTTAGAAAAAAAATTAATTTTTCATCAATTTCTATTAAAAATACTTTCTTACATGAATTTAATAAATAACGAGTTAAAATACCTAAACCAGGTCCTATTTCAACTATTGTATTATAATTTTGTAAAGAAAGACATTTTACTATTTTTTGAGCTATATTTTTATCTTTTAAAAAATATTGATCAAATTTTTTTTTAAAAAAAAATTGTCGCATATTATAAAATGTAATATATTATTTGGATATTATTATACATAACAATATGCTATTTTATGCTTCAAGTATCTTACATAAGTAAAAATAAAAAAAAAATTTTATTAGGATTAAAAAAAAGAAATTTTAAAAAAATTTATCTAATAGATGAAATTTTAATTTTATATAAAAAAAAAAATAAATTACAATATAGTTTAAATAAAATTTTAGAAAAAGAAAATACCATATCTAAAAAAATTAGTTTTTTTTTGAAAAAAGATAAAAATGAAATTTTAAAAATTAATTCTTTAAAAAAAATTTCTTTTTATTTAAAAAAAGAAAAAAAAAATATTAATTTTTATCTTAAAGAAATTATTTTAAATTTAAAAAAAAAATTAGATCAAATTCCTAATATACCTGATGAAAAAGTAAAAAAAGAAACAGAAAAAAATGAAATTCTTTTTCAAGAAGGATGTCTCCATTTAAAAAAACTAAAAAAAGCTCTTTATCATTGGGAATTAGCTAAAAAATTTCATTTATTTGATTTATATTTAGGAACAAAAATATGTGGTTCAGGTTTTTCTGTTTATATGGGGAAAGGAGCAAAATTACAAAGAAGTTTAATTCAATATTTTTTAGATAAAAATATAAGTTCTTCATATATAGAGTATAGTTTACCTTATATAATAAATGAAAATTCTGGATATTCTACAGGACAAATTCCAGATAAAGAAGATCAAATGTATATAATAGAAAAAGATAATTTTTATCTTATTCCAACAGGAGAAATTCCTCTTATGAATTGTTATAGAGATCATCAATTATCTTATAAAGATTTACCTATAAAAGCGACTACTTATACTTCTTGTTTTAGAAGAGAAGCGGGATCTTATGGATCTAAAGTAAGAGGATTAAATAGATTACATCAATTTGAAAAAGTAGAGATTATTCAAATAACCACTTCTGATACATCCGATTATTATTTAAATGAAATGATTTTACATGTTAAAAACATTTTAAAATCTTTAAAATTACCTTTTCGAATAATTCGTTTAGGAGGAAAAAATTTAGGATTTTCATCTTCCATTACTTATGATTTTGAAGTTTATTCTATGGTACAAAAAAAATGGTTAGAAGTAAGTTCTATTTCTAATTGTACTAATTTTCAATCTAATAGATTAAATCTAAAATATAAAAATATTACAGGTAAAATGGAATTATGTCATACACTCAATGGAAGTTCTTTAGCTTTACCAAGAATTATGGCTGTTTTATTAGAAAATCATCAAACGGATAATCAAATAAATATTCCTAAAGTTTTGGTGCCTTATACAGGATTTGATAATATTCAATAAAAAATATGAAAGTAACGGAGCATATCAATCAATCAAAAAAAACTTTATTTTCTTTTGAAATTTTACCTCCTTTAAGAGGTCGTGAGATTAAAGATATTTTTTCTATTTTAGATCCTTTAATAGAATTTAATCCTCCTTTTATCGATGTGACATATCATCGTGAGGAATTTATTTATGTAGAAAAAGAAAATGGTCTTTTACAAAGAAAAACGATTTCAAGACGTCCAGGAACTGTTGGTATTTGTTCAGCTATTATGAATAAATATGGAATAGATGCTGTTCCACATCTTATTTGTGGAGGATTTAATAAAAAAATGACGGAAAATGCTTTAATAGATTTAAATTTTTTAGGAATAGATAATGTATTAATTCTTAGAGGTGATCCTCTAAAATATGAAAATGATTTTTTTGCAAAAAAAAATGGACATAAATATGCAGTAGAATTAGTCCATCAAGTACAAAATTTGAATATGGGAAAATATCTTGATAATACTTTAGAACAAAAAAAATCTACATTATTTAATTTTTGTATTGGAATAGCTGGATATCCAGAAAAACATTTAGAATCTCCTAATATGGAAAGAGATTTGTTTTTTTTAAAAAAAAAAGTAGAAGCAGGAGCGAACTATATTGTTACTCAAATGTTTTTTGATAATAAAAAATATTTTACTTTTGTAAAAAAATGTAGATTAAAAGGAATTTTTGTTCCTATAATACCTGGAATTAAACCTATTTCTTCTAAAAAACAATTAAAAAGTCTTCCTACTCGTTTTTATTTAAATATTCCTAATCAATTAGTTAAAAAAATTGAAAAAGCAAAAAATAAAAAAATGGTTTCTCAAATCGGAATAGAATGGGCAATACAACAATCTAAAGAATTAAAAGATGCTGGAGTGAAAATCATTCATTATTATACAATGGATAAACCAGAAAATATTTATCAAATAGTTCAAGCTATTTATTAAACGCCCATATATAACGTCTCTTTAATAGCATTAATTACTTTTTTTTCATTAGGAAACCAATCCTTAATTAAATTTGAAGCATATGGTGCAGGAGTATCAAGAAGAGTAATTCTATTAATAGGCGCATCTAAATAATCAAAAGCTTTTTTTTGTATAAAAAATGAAATTTCAGAGGAGATAGAAGAAAAAGGCCATGATTCTTCTAAAATTACTAAACGATTAGTTTTTTTCACTGAAAATAATATAGATTCGTAATCTAAGGGACGAATAGTTTGAATATCTATTACTTCTACACTTATATTTTCTTTATCTAATTTTTTAGCTATATTTAATGCCATTTTCATAATTTTTCCAAAAGATACTAAACTAATATCTTTTCCTTTTTTTTTAATATCTGCTTTTCCAATAGGAAGAGTATATTCTTCTTCTGGTATCATCATTTTATCTCCATACATTTGTTCAGATTCCATAAAAATAACGGGATTATTATCTCTTATCGCTGATTTTAAAAGTCCTTTAGCATCATATGGATTACATGGAATAACTACTTTTAATCCAGGACAACTTGCATACCAACTTTCAAAAGATTGAGAATGAGTCGCACCTAATTGTCCAGCAAATCCAGTAGGACCTCTAAAAACAATAGGAATATCCCATTGACCTCCACTCATATAACGTATTTTTGCTGCATTATTAATAATTTGATCCATTGCTATTAAAGAAAAATTAAATGTCATAAATTCAATTATTGGACGACATCCATTCATAGCAGAACCAATTCCTATTCCAGAAAAACCTAATTCAGAAATAGGTGTATCAATAATTCTTTTTGGTCCAAATTCCTCTAACATACCTTTAGAAGCTTTATAAGCTCCATTATATTGAGCCACTTCTTCCCCCATAAGAAATATTGAATCATCTCTTCTCATTTCTTCACTCATAGCTTCTGCTATAACTTCACGAAAAGTCATTTTTTTCATCATATATTATATTTTTTCATTTATGAAAAAAACAACGGAAAAGAAAAATATTTTTCTTTTCCGTTACGTTATAAATGAATCAATTAATTATTTGTTTTTTGATCGTTGTTATTATTATTTAATTGATTTTGTTTTTGAAAATTTTCTTGCATTCTTTTAAGAGCAAGTTCTTCATTTTTAGCCTCTGTTATAGATGTAATTAGGGAATTTAGAAAAAGATTTTTTTCTCTAAGTATTTTTAATTTTTCTTTTCCTAATTTTTTTTGATCTTCCAATTCTTTTTGAGCTTTAAATTGTTCTGGAGAATTATACGGTTTAGATCTAAAGACTATTCTTCTTCTTTTTACTTCTTTTACTATTTTTTTCTGAATCATCACCATTTTTTCATATTCATTTTGATGAAAATCATTTTCTTTTTCTAAAATTTCTATTTTTAACGCTATATCTTTTATTTTTTGAGATAATTCTCCGGGATTAATATTAGCAGGAATTTTTGGAGTAGAATTATTATTATCATTATGAGTATGAGGAGCTGGGGGTGGAAAATAAGTTGTTGTAATGGTAGATGGTGGGTGAGTATTATAAAAAGTAAGATCTGGATTTGATGGATCGATATTGTTAAATCCATAATCTTCCGCAGAAGAAGTTATTTCATGTTCCTCATCGTTACAAGATATTATAAAAACGCCTAATGATAGAAAGATGCTAGTTACTAAAAATCTAATAATAGAAGTATTCATAATAATAAAAATTTTAAAATAGTTATATTTATAAAATTAAATATATAAAAAAAATTATTACAATAACAATCTTTATAAAGATCTTATAAAGAATGATATATGTCCTTTTTGAATAAAGTTGAAAGTTTCAAATCTCCAAATTTACTTTCAAAAGTAGTATATTTGAAGATAATAGTAAGATTTATATGGAAAAACTTATCAGATTAGCTATCCGTGGAATATCCTTAAGTCAAATACAATCTGGGATATATGTTTTATTATTGGAAGAAGAATATGGAAAAATTAAACTTCCTATTATTATAGAAAGTTTACAAGCTCAATCGATTGCTTCTGCTTTAGGAAAAAAAGATACATCTAGATTTTTTACACATGATTTGTTTTTAACTTTAGCTAAAGTATTTCATATTAAATTAAAATACGTTGTCATTTATAAATTAGTAAATGGAATATTTTTTTCATATATTTTAGTTGAAGGGAAAAATAAAGAACATAAAATAGATGCAAAAACATCAGATGCAGTTGCTTTAGCAGTAAGATTTAAATCTCCTATTTATACTACTAAAGAAATATTTGATAAAGCTGGAATTGATTTTGAAAATGGATATTCTAAAGAATATGAAAAAAATAATAAAGAGGAATTAATTATAGAAAATTATATTCCTTTTTTTCAAAAAAAAAATACTCCTAAAAATTTAGAAAAAATGACAGAAAAAGATCTCAATACATTATTAAATCATGCTGTAGTAAATGAATGTTATGAGCTTGCTGCACGTATAAAAAAAGAATTAGATAGAAGATAATGATAAATTTTTTCTTTCATATCGGATAAAACTGTAATTATATAAATGATTTTTATCTTTTTTATAAAAGTATTCATATATTTTTTTCCAATTTTTAATATTAAACTTTGGAAATTTTGCATCTCCGTAAAATTTTTTATGTACAATAGTTAATTCTAGTATATGAGCTTTATTTAAAATAGAAGTATATGTTTTTTCTCCACCTATAATAAATATTTTTTTATAATTAAAATTTTTTATCTCTTTTACAGAAGAAATAATTTTAAAATTTTTTTCATTTTCTTTTAAAAAAGAAAAATATGTTTTTTTTTTATTTGTTAAAATAATATTTTTTCTATATGGAAGTATTTTTCCAATGGATTCAAAAGTTTTTCTCCCCATAAGTACAGATTCTCCTATAGTCATTTTTTTGAAACGTTTTAAATCATTAGGTAAATGCCACATTAATTGATTATTTTTTCCTATATACCCATTATTAGAAATAGCCGAAATAAATATAATTTTCATAATATAATATAATTTTTATATTTTTAAATATATGGATATCTCAATTAAGTATGATCCAAAATTTGTAGAAAAAAAAATATATCATTATTGGATGAAGGGAAATTATTTTTCTTCTTATCCAGATAAAAGACGTTCTTATACTATTATAATGCCACCTCCAAATATTACTGGAAAATTACATATAGGACATATGTTAAATAATACGATACAGGATATATTGATTAGATATGCTAGAATGAATGGATATAATTCCTGTTGGATTCCAGGTACAGATCATGCTTCTATTGCTACAGAAGCAAAAGTAGTAAATAAATTAAAAAAAAAAGGTTTATTTAAAATAAATATAGGAAGAGAAAAGTTTTTATCTTATGTTTTATCTTGGTCTAAAAAATATCAAAATATTATTTTAAATCAATTAAAACAATTGGGTTGTTCTTGTGATTGGAATCGTGTTCAATTTACAATGGATAAAAAAATATCTAAATCTATTAAAAAAATTTTTATATTTTTATATGAAAAAGGATATATCTATAGAAGGTATCATGTTGTAAATTGGGATACAAAAGCAAAAACTACTATTTCTGATGAAGAAGTAATATATAAAGAAATTTTTTCAAAACTTTATTATATTAAATATCCAATACAAGGAGAAAAAAATTTTGTAACTATTGCAACTACACGTCCTGAAACAATATTTGGAGATACTGCTGTTGTTTTTCATCCAGATGATATACGTTTCTTTTATTTAAAAGGAAAAAAAGTTATAGTTCCCATTATTAATAGAATTATTCCTATTATTCAAGATTCATATGTTGATCCTCATTTTGGAACAGGTTGTTTAAAAATTACTCCAGCTCATGATATAAATGATAAAAAAATTGCGGATAAATATCATTTAGATATTATTGATATTTTTAATGAAGATGCGACTATAAATGAAAATGGGCTTCATTATAAAGGAATGGATCGTTTCGAAGTAAGAAAAAAAATAATTAAAGAATTAGATTCATTAGGATTAATTGTTTATGTAGAAAATTTTAATCAAAAAATAGGATTTTCTGAAAGAACTCAATCGATCATAGAACAAAAATTATCTCTTCAATGGTTTTTAAAAATGAAAAAAATAGCCATTCAAGCTATAGATTCAGTAAAAAATGGAAAAATTAAATTTTATCCTAGTAAATTTAAAAAAAGTTATTTTCAGTGGATGGACAATATTAGAGATTGGAATATTTCTAGACAATTATGGTGGGGGCATCGTATTCCTGTTTATTATTATGGCAAAGGAATTTATGATTTTGTAGTTGCTGAAAATTTAGAAGAAGCTTTAAAAAAAGCAAAAATAAAAAGTAATAACCCAAATTTAAATAATCTTTGGAAAGATTCAGATGTTTTAGATACTTGGTTTTCTTCATGGATATTACCTATATCTGCTTTTAATGGAATTAATTGTCCTAACAATAATGAAATTACTTATTATTATCCTACTATAGATTTAGTAACAGGATCAGATATCTTATTTTTTTGGATAGCACGTATGATTATGGCTGGATTTTTTTTTCAAAAAAAAAGACCATTTAAAAATGTTTATTTTACAGGAATTTTAAGAGATTATAAACATCAAAAAATATCTAAATCTTTAAATAATTCTCCTAATATTATTAATTTAATTAAAAAATATGGAGCTGATTCTGTTAGAATAGGAATTATGTTAAGATCTAGTTTAGGAAAGGATTTTCAATTTAAAGAAAATATATGTTTACAAGGAAGAAATTTTACTAATAAAATATGGAATGCTTTTCGTTTGATTAGAAGTTGGAGTTTTGAAAAAAAGTCAAAATATTTATCTGAATCAGATAAGATAGTATTGAAATGGTTTAAAAATCGTTTTTATTATGTTTTAGAAATTTTTGATAAAAAATTTAAAAAATATAAATTTGATGAATCATTGATAATTTTATATAAGTTAATTTGGGATGATTTTTGTTCCTGGTATCTTGAAATTATTAAACCTATTATAGGTCAATTAATTTCAGAAATAGTATATTTTCAAACAATTAAGTGGTTTGAATTATTATTAAAATTAATTCATCCTTATATGCCTTTTATATCAGAAGAAATTTGGCATCTTTTGAAAAAAAGAACTAAAAAAGAGGCATTAATAATTTCTTCTTGGCCTAAGAGAAAATCTTTTAATAAAGATATATTATTGTCTTTTGAAAGAGCTACTAAAATTATATCTAAAATTCGTTTTATAAGAAATAAAATGAATTTTTCTTATAAAAAAAGTTTAGTTTTATACTCTATGAAAAAAGAAAAAGAATATTGCTCTGTTATTATAAAATTAGCAAATTTATCTAAAATTATTCATCTTTTAACAGAACCTAAAGATAGTAAATTAGTTACTTTTTTTGTAGGATCAGAAAGGTTTTTTTTATCTATTCAAAAA